>JAKOZI010000324.1 GCA_029780075.1 Pseudomonadota bacterium | reverse complement strand
GTCCGGCGGGCAGCGGCAGCGCCTGGCGATTGCTCGGGCACTGCTCAAGGATGCGCCGATCCTGATCCTCGACGAGGCGACTTCGGCGCTGGACACCGAGTCGGAACGTCACATCCAGAGTGCGCTCGACCGCGTGATGACCGGGCGGACGACGCTGGTCATCGCCCACCGCCTGTCGACCATCGAAAGGGCCGACCTGATTCTGGTCATGGACCAGGGGCGCATCGTCGAGCGCGGCACGCACGCCGAACTGCTCGCCGGCAACTGCCACTACGCCCGCCTGCATGCCCTGCAGTTCAGCGATGAAAATGCCTTGGTGTAATCAAATGGTTGTCTGACGGCGTTCGGGATTCGCGCGGAATCCGCCCGTGCCGTAGCGGTGCCAGGCGTCACGTCCGTGAACATGGACCAGCTGGAGCGATCGCGCGCGACCCACGGCTACCTCTGATCGCTCAGGCCGGCGGCAGGCGCGCGTCGAGCCAGCGCTGCAGAACGCAATCGGCCGGCCAGTTGCGCAGCAGGCGGGTGCGATCGCGCCGCCAGGCGCGGGCATGTGCCGCCAGCGAGCGGTGCTGGACGACGGCATCGAGGTCGATGAGCAGCACCTGGCCGGCATGCCACAGCAGATTCGTTGCCTTCAGGTCGCCATGGCTGATCCGCTGCCGGTGCATGGCCGCGAACAGGCTGACGATCGCCGCGGCCTCGGCGGCCGGCGGTTCGCGGTCGGCGGCGAGGTGGCTTAGCAGGTTCGGCCCGCTGCAGAATTCGCTGATCAGCCAGGCGCGCCGGCGCAGCGGCCCGATGCGTTCCTCGACCAGTGCCAGCGGTGTCGGTGTCGGGATGCCGAGGAACTGCAGGCGATGCGCTTCGCGCCACGAGTGCCAGGCCCGGCTCGGTCGCCAGCAGCGGTTCAGGGCGTGCCCCAGGCTCTTCAGGTTGTAACGCTTGAGCAGCAGCACCCGCTCGTCGACCACGATCCTGGCCACCGTGCAGGTGCCGCCGTCCTTGAGCACCACGGCGCTGTCGAGCGCGGCATCCGGGGCCGCCAGCAGGGCGGCCAGCGCGTCGGCCTGGCGGCGCAGCACGGCCGTGAACCGGGTCAGCGTGTGTTCGACCGCAAACAGCGTGCAGTCACGCACGGTTTTTCCGAGAAAGTCGCGGAGGCGCCAGGCCCGTACGTGCGCGATCCTGGCGCGCAGGGCCTGCGGATCGGGAAAGGCGCTCGCCGCGGCGGCGCCATAGGGGGCTTGCAGGATGCTCAGCCGCTCGTCCCATGCGGAAGGCAGTTGCGCCAGCAGCACCGCCAGATTGTCGCAGGCGCGTGCCATCGGCAGCGGCTGCCCGCGGCCGACGCGGCGCAGCGCGTCGCCGTCGATGACCAGTACTTCTCCGGCGTGATGCAGGAAGTTGCCGAGATGCAGGTCTTCCTGGACCAGGCCGGCGGCGTGCAGGCGGCCCAGCAGGCGCACAGCCGGTGCCAGCACGGCCAGGGCGGCGGCGTCATCCGGCGACTGCCGCGGCAGGTGCGCCCACGCCTCGGCAAGGGTCTCGGCGGGATCGAGGAAGGCGGTCAGCAGTGCGTGGCCGCCTCCGGCCAGCGGCGTCGCGGCGAGCAGCGCCGGGGTCGGTACGGCGGCCGCGGCCAGTGCCGCGAGGCCGGTGCGTTCCTGCCGCCAGTGTTTCGCGCTGCGTCGTCCGACGAAGAGCTTGGCGAGGACGCGGCAGCCATCGATTTCGGCTTCACCGACCAGCCGCTTGCCCGGCAGCACGCGCAGCAGACGGCGCATGCCGAGCTGTCGGCCGTCGGCCAGGGCGATCCGGAAGGGGAGCCCGGGGTTGCGGCCGGCAGTGCGCAGGGTGGCGGCATCGACCAGGGCGGGGGGCTCGTCGCCAGGGCGTGCTCCCGGTGCCGGTGCGTGCGGCTTAGTCGCGGCCATTGAAGAAGTTCACGATCCTGCCGATGCGCCGGCGGTCGTCGGCGGTGGCGCGCGCGTGTTGCGTGTAATCCAGGTAGAAACGCAGCCGCTGGCTGCGCGACAGGCACTTCCTGCCGACCTTGTCGAGGCAGGCGAGATCCTTGATCATCCGGTAGTCGAGCAGCGCGCCGCGGTAGAAGCCGCCGCAGGGACAATCGATCAGGTAAACCGTCGGTTGGGCGCCGCCGGAGACCAGCAGGTTGCGCCACTTGAGATCGTTGTGCGCGAAACGTGCCGCGTGCAGGGTGCGCGTGATGTCGGCGACCTGCCGGGAAACCTGTTCGACCCAGCGTCGGTCGCGCAGGCGCGGGTCGCCGGCCCGCGCCATTCCGGCCAGATCGAGCGTGTCGGGAATTTCCTCGGTGACCAGCGCGCCACGGCTGAAGCCGCCGCAGCGGCGTTCCAGGCCGTAGGCGACCAGCGTCGCCGTCGGAATTCCCCAGGCGCGGAAGGCCAGCAGGTTCTGCCATTCGGCGCGCACCCGCGGCGGACCGAGCCAGCGGCGCAGGCCGAACCAGCGGCGCAGCGGGTTTTTCCCGGTGCCGCTGTAGCATTTGACGTAATAACGCTTGCCGGCAGCGCTGACACGCAGCACGCGGCTCAGCGAATCACTGGTGATCCGCTCGCCGGCGAGCGCAAAGACGCGATCGATATCGCCGAACAGGGCTGCCGCCGAGGCGTATTGCGGATTCATCCACCAGTCGATCATGTCATTTCACCGGCGGCCGACTTGCGCGCGAAACGCGCCTGCAGGCGCTGTGCCTCGCTCGCCAGCCTGGCGAGCAGGGGCGCCTCGTCGTGCAGCACCCGCCGCAGCGGCTGGGCGAAATACGCGGAGAGAAAACGCAGCCGGTCGTGGCGGCTGAGGGGCATGTCGAGCACCGAAAAATACAGGGCGGCGAGGTCCTTGTCGCGCCAGCGGCGCGGCGTGATGTCCCGGACCTGCGCCCGGTGCAGGTCGATCAGCGACAGCCGCAGCCGGTCGGCAGTCGGTGGTGGCTGGAGATGCAGGAGAAAATGGCAGATGTAGAAGTCCCGATGGTTCACGCCACCCAGGTGCATGCGCCGCGCCGCCTGCGCCACGGCAACCAGCAGCGCGCGCTTGAGGCGCAGCGACGGGGGATGTTCCGCCCAGCCCAGGCAGTAGTCCTCGAGACTGATCGTCGGCGCCAGTTCCTCGGTAATGATGAACGACCGTTGCCGCGCCGGATTGCGGCCGCGCAGGCCGAAGGCGACAGCGCGCATGCTGTCCACCCCGAGATCGCGCAGGCGCTGGATCGCCAGCCACTCGTTCGCCGCTCCAAGCACGGGCAGGCGCAGCGAGGCGAGGTTCTTGGCGATTTCGGCCCAGCCGATGCCGCGATGGATCTTCACGAAGTAGCCGCGCCCGGCGACCTCGGTGCGCAGCGTGCGTCGCCCTTCCAGTTCGCGGTAGACCTCGCCGGCGAGCGCCTCGACGGCAACGAACGGGTCCCTGCCGGCCCACAACGAGCGGAACGGTTCGTCGAGAAAGACTTGGCCGGCGTCCATCAGCGCGCGCTGGTGATCACGTCGGCCGCATGTTCGGCATTGCTGTAGATGTCGGCCCGACCGGCATAAGCGAGCGCGTTGCCGCGCCAGCGCCGGCGCGCGGGTTCGTCGTCCAGCATCCGCGTCAGCGCGTAGTCGAGCGCGTGCTGCGTGAACGGTTCGGCGACCACCACCCCGGCGTCGGCCTCCGCGATGTGGTGGGCATAGCCGCAGACGGCGGTGGTCAGCACCGGCAAGCCGGCGACCACCGCTTCGAGCAGGACCGTGCCGGTATTCTCGTTGTACGCCGGATGCACCAGCAGGTCGGCGCCGAGCAGAAAGCGCAGGATGTCGCTGCGCCCGCGCAGGATGCTGACGCGCTCGGCGACGGCCAGGGCCTGCGCCTGTGCGCGGAAAAGCCTGGGATCATCGTCGCCGATGGCGATCAGTCGGCAACGCCTGGCCAGGGTCTGCGGCAGGGCGGCAAGGGCCTTCAGGCTGCGGTCCAGCCCCTTGGTCTTGAATCCGGAGCCGATCTGCAACAGCAGCAGGTCGTTCTCCTGGATGCCGAACTCGCTGCGGAACTCGGCCCGGATGGCTGCGGCGTTGCTCGGTGCCCGCCGGTCGGCGGCGATTCCCGGCGGCAACAGGTGCAGGCGCGCGTCGGGCGTGCCGTAGTACTTCTGGAACAGCGGCATCTGCAGCGGCGAGATCATCAGGATCTCGGTCCTGCTCTCCGCGCCGAAGACTGCGCGCTCGTAAGCGGCGAAATGACGGTAGCGCCCCGAGAGGCGGTACAGCGGGTTGCGCAGGGTGCGTGCCTTGTCTTCATAACAGGGGTCGGCGGCAAAATAGACGTCCAGGCCCGGCATCTTGTTGAACCCGACCAGCCGGTCGGCGGGATTGCCGTGCAGATGCGCCGCGACCCAGGTGCTGAATTTCGCATAACGGCGGCAGTTGCTCAGCGCGCGTACCGGCACCAGCACCAGTTCGAAACCGGCGGGGACATCGCCACGCCATTCCAGCGTGTAGACGCGTATGGCGTGGCCGCGTGCCTGGCAGGCGAGCGCGACGCGCAGAAAATCGCGCTGCAGGCCGCCGAACGGGAAGTACTTGTACAGGCAGAAGGCAATGTGCATCAATGCCCTTCCGCGCGGTGGCAATCCGACGATCGCCGCGCCGCGTGCCTGTTCACGCCGGTCCGCCGGCGTTCGGCAGCGGCGGCGCTTCGCTGCCGCGGCGCCCCTTGTAGCGGTTGTAGCCCCACAGATACTGGCTGGGACACTGGCGGATCAGGTGCTCGATCTCGTGATTGATCTGTTGCGCGCGTTCTTCGATTGTGCCGCGGATCGGTCGGGTCGGTTCCTGCAGATGGAAATGATAGCCGCGCCCCGCGGGCAGGCGTTCCGCCCAGACCATGATCACGCTGGCGCCGCTGTCGACCAGGCGCGCGGCGAGGGTCATGGTATAGGCGGGTTTGCCGAAGAAGTCGAGCCAGCGACCTTCGCCCGTCTTCGGCGCCTGGTCGGGCAGCATGCCAACCGCCTCGCCGCGCTTGAGTGCCTTGAGCAGGCTGCGTACGCCCGACAGATCGGCGGCCGCCAGATGCAGCTGCGCGCGCGCCCGACCGGCTTCGATCATCGACTGCAACCAGGCCTGCCGGGGCGGCCGGTAGAGGACGGTGATCGGGGCGTGCGTAGACAGGTACTGGGCGGTGATCTCGAAACAACCCAGGTGCGGCGTCAGGTAGAGGATCCCCCTGCCGCGCCGCGCCGCCGCCTCGACCAGTTCCCAGCCCGAGACCTCGACGACCCGCGCGGCCGTTTCGGCGAGCGGCTGCAGCCAGATGCGCGTCAGTTCGAGCGCGCCCTTGCCGGCTTCGCCGATGGCCGCGGCGCGCAGCCGCCGGCTCTCGGCTTCCCCCAGCGCGAGCTGCATGTTCTCGCGCAGATGCCGGCGGTAGGTCGGCGAGAGTAGCCAGGTGAGCCAGCCGAGCAGGGCGCCAAAGGCATGCAGCCACGATAGCGGCAGACGACTGAGAAGACGGGAGAGAGTGAGCACGCGAGAGGATTTCCAGGAAGCGTCAGAGGAGCGAAGGAAGACTGCAAGAAGGTTTGACCAGCCGGCAGGAGAAAAACTATAATTATCCATCCGCCGAGTTAATCAGGACAACTTGCAGGGCGGAAGGAGCCGTGAAATCGGCCACCAAATACTGCTAAAGCGTCGTCTGCTCGAACCCCGGAGCCGGCAACGCCGCCGTTTCGGGGTTTTTTTATTGGAGCAGACGCAGCGTGAGCAAAGAGTATCTCTTCACTTCGGAATCGGTTTCCGAAGGTCATCCGGACAAGGTCGCCGACCAGATTTCCGATGCCATCCTTGACGCCATTCTCGCCGAGGATCCGCCCGCGCGGGTCGCCTGCGAAACGCTGGTGTCCACGGGTCTGGTCGTCATCTCCGGCGAAATCACCACCAGGGCACATATCAATTATCGCGAAATCGCACAGGACGCGGTCCGCCGTATCGGCTACGACAATTCCGATATCGGCTTCGACTACAAGAGCTGCGCCATTCTGACAGCAATCAACCGCCAGTCGCCGGATATCGCGCAAGGTGTCAATGAGGGGCAGGGCCTGGATCTCGATCAGGGCGCCGGCGACCAGGGGCTGATGTTCGGTTACGCGTGCAACGAGACCGCGTCGCTGATGCCGCTGCCGATCCACTACGCGCATCGCATCATGGAGCGTCAGGCCGAGGTTCGCCGCGATGGCCGCCTGCCGTGGCTGCGCCCGGATGCGAAGAGCCAGCTTACCGTCCGCTATGTCGACGGTCGGCCGCAGTCGGTGGACACCATCGTCGTTTCGACACAGCACGATCCCGAAGTCTCGCACGCGCAGATCTCGGAAGCGGTGATCGAGGAGGTCATCAAACCGGTCGTTCCGAAGGAACTGCTGACCGGCAACACCCGCTATCTGGTCAACCCGACCGGGCGTTTCGTCGTCGGCGGTCCGCACGGCGACTGCGGGCTGACCGGCCGCAAGATCATCGTCGATACTTACGGCGGCGCCGCAAGGCACGGTGGCGGGGCGTTCTCGGGCAAGGACCCGTCGAAAGTCGATCGCTCGGCCGCCTACGCCGCCCGCTACGTGGCCAAGAACGTCGTCGCCGCCGGTCTCGCCGAACGCTGCGAAGTGCAGGTGGCGTACGCCATCGGCGTTGCCCGGCCGGTGTCGCTGATGGTCAATACTTTCGGCACCGGCAAGGTCAGCGACGAAATCATCGTCGACCTGATCGGCAAGCACTTCGACCTGCGTCCGAAAGGCATCATCCAGTCGCTCGATCTGTTGCGCCCGATTTATCGCAAGACCGCCGCCTACGGGCACTTCGGTCGTGACGAACCCGAGTTCACCTGGGAAGTCACCGACAAGGCGGCTGCCCTGCGATCGGCGGCCGGTCTCTAGGCTCGTCGCAGCTCAGCAAGGGAAAGGGGCCTTTCGGCCCCTTTCTTGTGTCTGTTGCGTCGGAAGTTTACACTGCAGCCTTCACGGCGCAGCCCCGTAAACCGCGATATTGCCATGCTCAAGCGAATCAGCGTTCACCAGCTCACGGTGGGCATGTACCTCAAGGAGTTCTGCGGTTCGTGGATGGAACATCCGTTCTGGCGCTCGTCATTCGTCATCACCGACCCGAAGGACATCGAGGTGGTGCGCGCGAGCAGCATCCGGGAAGTGTGGATCGATTGCAGCAAGGGTCGTGATCTGCCGGCAGGTCAGCCCCTGGTCTCGGAAGCCGAATCGGAAGCGCAGGTGGACGCTGAACTGGCCAGCGCGGCCGACGCCGAGCGGGAGGTTGCGCGTACCTCGCTGACTGCCGAATTCACCCGTGCGGCGAAGATCGTGGCCAAATCGCGGCAGGCCGTAACCTCGATGTTCGAGGAGGCGCGCATGGGCAAGGCGGTCGACACCCACGGTGCGCAGCGACTGGTCGAAGAAATCTCCGACTCGGTGAGCCGCAATCCGGGAGCAGTGATCAGCCTGGCCCGTCTGAAGACCGCCGACGACTACACCTTCATGCATTCGGTGGCCGTCTGCGCGCTGATGATTGCCCTGGCCAGGCAGCTTGCGCTCGACGAGCAGCAGATACATTCCGCAGGGATAGCCGGACTGTTGCACGACCTGGGCAAGGCAGCGATGCCGATGGAAGTACTCAACAAGCCGGGCAAGCTGACCGATGCCGAGTTCACGATCATCAAGTCGCATCCCGAGGAAGGCTATCGGATGTTGCTGGAAGCCCGTCAGGTCGACGCTGTGGCCCTGGACGTGGTCCTGCATCACCATGAGAAGACCGACGGTTCGGGTTACCCGAAGCGCCTGAAGGGTGCCGAGATCAGCCTTTTCGCCAAGATGGGTGCGGTCTGCGACGTTTACGACGCGATCACCTCGAACCGGCCGTACAAGGCCGGCTGGGACCCGGCCGAATCGCTGCGCAAGATGGCCGAGTGGAGCAATGGTCATTTCGACCCGACGGTGTTTCAGGCCTTCGTCAAGAGTATCGGCATCTACCCGATTGGTTCGCTGGTCCTGCTGAATTCCGGTCGTCTGGGGGTGGTCACCGAGCAGGGCGACAAATCGCTGCTCAGCCCACGCATCAAGACCTTCTTCTCGACACGTTCCAATTCCCGTATCCGGCCGGAAGTCATCGATCTCTCGCGACCGGGCTGTCCACACAAGATCATCAGCCGCGAAGATCCGGCGAAGTGGAATTTCCCCGACCTTCACGAAATCTGGTCCGGCGTGCCACGATTGCCGGGTTGAAACGCCAGTCGGTCCCGGCTACCCGACGGATGGGGTGCCGGCGTGCCGCGTCACCTGCTCACCGTGGCCGAGCCAGCCATTTCAGCAAGGTTTCGTAGAGTCGGTCCGGCTCGACCGGCTTGGAAATGAAGTCATCCATACCGGCCTGCAGGCAGCGTCGGCGATCCTCCTCGAAGGCGCTGGCGGTCATCGCCAGGATGGGAACGGATGCCGGTGCGCTGACCTGCCGGATCGCGTGCGTCGCCGCCAGGCCGTCCATTTCAGGCATCTGCATGTCCATCAGGATGGCCGCATAGTCGTTCGTCTGTGCCATGCGCAGCGCCTCGGCTCCGGTCCCGGCGAGATCGACCTCCAGGCCGACCGCTTCCAGAAGGAACTGTGCCACCTCCGCTCGTCCGAACGTGTTTGCCGCGATGCTCGCGATGCAGGACGACTTCGGCCTGTTCCCCGACGGGCTCGGAAACTGTTTTGAGTGGTCGACCTGCTCGAAGGTCTGGAACAGATGTGTCATCTCGGCCGCGTGCATGCCGATGCCGGTGTCGCTGACCGCGATGCGCAGCAGGTAGTCGGCGTCGGTTTCCTCAACAACGCCGACAGTCAGCGTGATGCTGCCCTGTTCGGTGAACTTGACGGCGTTGCTCATGTAGTTGATCACCGCTTGCGAGAGCCGGGTCGGGTCGCCGCGCAGCGCCTGCGGCATGCCGGGAGCGTGGACGGCAATCCGCAGTCCGCGTGCCGTCGCGGAGTCGCCGACGACGGCGACGACCGAGTTCAGCACGTCGGCGAGGTTGAAATGGGTCTGTTCGAGCAGCAGCCTGCCGGCCTCGATCTTGGACAGATCGAGGATATCGTTGATCACGCTGAGCAGGTGTTTGCCTGATGCCGCGATCTTGTCGAGCTGGGCCGCCTGGCGGGGCGTGACACTGCCGCGGCGCATGATTTCCGCCATTCCGAGGATGCCGTTCATCGGCGTACGGATCTCATGGCTCATGTTGGAGAGAAACGCGCTCTTCGCCAGATTCGCCTGCTCAGCCGCCTCCTTGGCAGCTGCGAGTTCGGCGGTGCGGGCAGCAACCCTCTCCTCAAGGTGTTGGCGATGACGTTCCAGTTCAGATGCAGCGCCAGGCGCTCATGACACTGTAGCCGGAAGCGATTGGCCGGGCCAGGTAACTGCTCACGCTCTGGCACCAAGCCACCCCCAGCGCTTGGTGCCACCCGCCTGCAGAGCGCGGCGATTGGCGCTGCCGTCAATGCGTTGATGGGCGTGATCGAGTGTGGTGCACCTGATCCGCCGACGGTGCAAACCGCCATGGCGCGGCGTTAGCCGGGTTGCTTTCCAGGCCGCCGCTGAGCGAAGCGCAACAAAATAGACTCAAGGAAATACAGGACATGACCAAAATGCTGGGAAGAGCGCTGGACTAGAAAGTCAAGGCCCTCCAGCACCACCCCTCCGCACGGCGCCGCCTTCAGAGGTTTCGCCCGAAATCGCTCCGGCCACGCAGCGCCTGGCCGAAACCCCTGAACTGATCATCAGCACCGAGGACGGCGTCGACGTCAGGGAGTCCGAAGCCCTGCGCATCGCCGACGAAGAAATCGCCCGCGCCACCACCGAGGCGCAGGACTTTCAGGCGGCCATGGCCTGCGCGTTGGGGTTCGGCGAATGAGACAGGAATGCATCCGCGCGGTCGGTCAGGTCAGCGGCCGGACCATCAGCCAGCAAGAAGCGCAGCAGATCGAGCAGTGGCTTCGCGAAGCCATGAAGCAGGTGGCGCGTCAGGACGTTACCGCCTGGCAGGCGATGAATCGCAATGACCGCCTGAACGCGGCGGCACAGGTCGCCGGTCAGCAGATCCTAAACGCGGCGAGCAGGAAGAAGCCGCGTGTCGTGCTGACGCGGCCTGTTCACCGAGGCCAGCAGGGCACGAGCCCTCGCGCTGTGCCACCAGGAAGAGGAAGACGGCAAGGCCTGCGCCGGCAAGGGTTGAGCGATAAGACCTGGGGCGGCATAAAACCGCTGCCTCGGCGACCGCCGTCAGAAGCTTTCATCCGGTCGCAGGAAGCGCCATTGCCCGAGTGGCAGGTCGCCGAGCCGGACCGCGCCGATCCGGACGCGCTTGAGACCGCTGACGCGCAACCCGACCAGTTCGCACATGCGCCGGATCTGCCGCTTGCGTCCTTCACGGAGAACGAAACGGAGCTGGTCGTCGTTGAGCCATTCGACCCTGGCCGGTTTCAGTTGCCGCGCATCGAGGCTGAGGCCGTGGTTCAGGAGGGCAAGGCCCTTGGCGTCCAGATGGCCTTCGACACGCACCAGATATTCCTTGTCGATTGCCGAGTCCTCGCCGATCAGCTGCCGCGCCACGCGCCCATCCTGGGTCAGGACCAGCAGGCCGGTCGAATCGATGTCCAGCCTGCCGGCGGGCGCCAGTCCCTTCAGGCAGGCCGGATGAAACAGCGGCGTGTCCGGCGTGCGGTATTGTCGTTCCGGCTGGATCAGCGTCACCGCCGGTGTAAAGCCCGGCTCCGGTTGCCCGGAGACATAACCCATCGGCTTGTGCAGCAGGATTGTCAGGCGGCTTTGCTGGTTTGCCTGGGCTTGCCGATCGAGGGTGATGACGGCGCCCGCATCGGCGCGGGTTCCGAGTTCGCTGACCCGCTTGCCATCGACGAAAACCCAGCCGCGCGTGATGTAGGCATCGGCGTCACGACGCGAACAAAGACCGCGCTCGGCCATCAGCTTGGAGATCCTTACGCCGCCCGGTGCCGGGCTGCTCGCCTGCCCTGCGCCGGTTGTCGCGGACGCGGCCGGCACGCGCACCCTGTTCCGATGTTCGCCCCCGGGCGGGACCGGCGAGTCTCCCTTGGCGAGCACTGCCGTGGGCTGATGCCTGAGCGCCCCGCCGCGTACCGTCGGGCGATCGCTCGCGGTCTGCGACGGATGCGCGGCAGGCAGGCGCGGGGGCTTGCGGGGCCCGTCGGCCATCAATCAAACATCATCAGGCAATATCGAGCAGTTCGATCTCGAACACCAGCTTGGCGTGCGGCGGGATCATCTTGCCGGCGCCACGCGCGCCGTAAGCGAGTTCAGGCGGAATGGTGAGTTTGCGCACGCCGCCGACGCTCATGCCAGGAACCCCTTCTTCCCAGCCGGGAATGACATGTCTGCCGTCGAGCGGAAAACGGAAGGGTTCGTTGCGATCCACGCTCGAGTCGAATTTCTTGCCATCGGCCAGCCAGCCCGTGTAATGCACGATCACGTGTTGGCCAGCGCTGGCAGTGGGCCCACTGCCGAGAATGATTTCTTCGATCTGAAGTCCGCTGGGAGTGGTGACGATGGGCATCGGAGATCCTCTTGAACAAAAAAAGCGAAGTTTAGCCCAGCATGCCGGTTCACTGCCAGTTCCTATTACACTCTACAAAACTTGCCGAGGACAAGCGTCATGCACAGACAGCAGGTCACCGCGCCGGTCGCCAGCGACGGCGAAGGATTGCCGGACTTCATCGATCCGCCGCGTCGCTTCGCCGGCGTCGCACGCCTCTACGGGGCTGACGCCCTGCGGCGGTTTCAAGGGGCGCATGTGGCGGTGGTCGGTATCGGCGGCGTCGGTTCGTGGGCCGCCGAGGGTCTGGCGCGATCGGCGATCGGCCGGATCACTCTGATCGACCTGGACATTATTGTCGAATCCAACGTCAACCGACAGGTGCATGCGGTCGACAGGGAATTCGGCAAAGCCAAGGTCAGCGCCATGGCGCAGCGCATCCGCGCGATCAACCCCGATTGCGAGGTCAGGGAAATCGACGATTTCGTGACGCCGGAGAACGTCGGCAGCGTTCTCGTAGGGGGTTTCGACTACCTGATCGACGCCATCGACCAGGTGCGCAGCAAGGTCGCAATGATCGCCTGGTCGCGGCGCTGCGCGGTGCCGCTGATTACTGCTGGTGGTGCCGGCGGCCAGATCGACCCGACACGCATCGCGGTCGCCGACCTCGCGTTCACCATCCAGGATCCGCTGCTGGCGAAGGTGCGCGCACTCCTGCGCAAAGAGCACGGGTTTACCCGTGAAGCCAGGAAGAAGTTCGGGATCCCGGCGGTGTTTTCCAGCGAACCCCTGCGCCATCCGGAGCACAACGAGAGTTGCGAGCAGCCGCGGACGCTGACTGGCCTGAGCTGTGCCGGCTTCGGTTCGGCGGTCTGCGTGACCGCAACCTTCGGGCTGCTGGCCGCAGCGGAGGTTCTCAAGCACCTGGCTGTCAGGCCACCGCCGGGCACCGGTGGTGGCCTGACAGCCAGGTGAATAGGCAGGCGCACCGGGAAGGTCGCCGCACGGCCGGCCGGTCGCGTTTCGACCGGTGTGGTGCGTGGCCATGCCGTGCGTGCGGTGATTGTCCATTGTAATGCCGGGTCCGGCCATGATCATCAAGGCGGCGTTGCCGCACGACACTTCCCTGAGCAGCGACCTGAAAGAGGTGGCCCCGGCGGCCGTGTCACCGGCAAAGGTGCGCGCAGAGCCGCTGATCGCAGCATCTCCGGGCACGCTCGAGCCGCCTGCGCGCCAGGCCGGCATCAGCGCCACCAGCCTCGGTTCGCGGCATTTCAAGGCCGACTACCAGGTGCAATACGCCTACGCCTACGTCGCTGGCGCGATGGTGCATGGCATCGCCTCGGCGGTGATGGTGATCCGCATGGGCCGCGCCGGCATGCTGTCCTTCTTCGGCAGCGGCGGCCTTGCCCCCAGCGCGGTCGAGCAGGCGATCGTCCAGATCCAGCAGGCGCTGCAGCCGGGCCAGCCGTACGGCGCGAACCTGCTGAACGGCTCGCACGAGGAGGCCAACGTGGCGCTGTTCCTCAAGCATGGCGTGCGCAATACCGGAGCGTCGGCCTACCTGCAGATGACCAGTGGCCTCGTTCGCTACCGCCTGTGCGGCCTCAAACGTGCCGGCGACGGCAGCGTGCTGGCTCGCAATCGCATCATGGCCAAGCTGTCGCGCCCGGAAATCGCTGCAGCCTTCCTCCATCCGGCACCCGAGCGGATCGTGCGCAGGTTGCGCGAACAGGGGCTGGTCAGCGCGCAGCAGGCGGAATGGTCGACCCAGGTGCCGATGGCCGACGACATTTGCGTCGAGGCTGATTCCGGTGGCCATACCGACCGCGGCGTGGCCGCTACGCTGCTGCCGGCGATCCAGCGCCAGCGCGATGCGGCGATGGCCGCGCATGCCTATCGCAAGCCGATACGCGTCGGTTGCGCGGGTGGCATCGGCATCCCGGAAGCGGTGGCTGCGGCCTTCGTGCTGGGTGTCGACTTCATCCTCACCGGCTCGATCAACCAGTGTACGGTCGAAGCGGGTAGCAGCGAGCTGGTCAAGGACCGGCTGCAGGAACTGCAGGTGCAGGACACCGATTACGCGCCGGCCGGCGACATGTTCGAGATCGGCGCCAGGGTACAGGTGCTCAAACGCGGCCTATTCTTCCCGGTGCGCGCCAACAAGCTCTACGAGTTGTACCGGTCGGTCGATTCGATCGAGCAGATCGATCCGGGAACCGCCAGGATGATCCAGGAAAAGTATTTCCAGCGTTCCTTAGCCGAGGTCTATGGCACTGCCGATGCCGTCAGCGCGACGCTTCCGCCAGGGTCTGATAGACGAACGCGGTCAGCGCAATGGCCGTGGCATCGGGCAGACCGGCGAACTCGATGCCCTGGAGGAATTCCCCGGACGCATCCAGCGATTGTGAGCGAATCGTTGCATCAATCGCCATCAGCACCTCGATTCCTCTGACATGCAGGCGAAACTTGACGGACAGGAGCGCGCCTTTCTTCCCCAGCGCCGTCTTCGTTGCCAGCAAGGCGCCGCCGACACTGAGGTTGGTCATCAGGCCGGCTGTGGCAATCGTGCTCGTCTCTTGCGGCATGTCGATGGCGCAGATGATCCTGACCGGGACTCTCTCGCCGGCGCGTACCACCAGACCGCGCACCTGTGGCGGATAGTTGAGATACATGTGCGGAAAAGGGATGCTCGAAGAGCGCAGCACACTGGCAGTGAAGGCATAGGCATTCTTGCCGGCGAAAAAGCGTACGACCAGGGTCTGCCCGTCGCGCAGGTAACAGAGTTTTCCGTCTGCTTCCGGAATCGTTGTCACAACGCTCTTGCCTTTGAGATAGCCGATCAGCTTGACGTAGTACCGGCTTTGCGCCAGATCGGTCTGTGGCTGAACCTGGAAGGAATCGCCGATGGCCAGCTTGACCTCGTCGAGAGGTACGCTCCGCTCGGCCGCTGTTTCGGTCGTGCTCCGCCCCTCGGCCTCCTGCCTCGGAGCGCGTTCTTCCCTGCTGTCGGCGGTCATCGTCGGATTTCCGTGGCCCGGTCTGAAAGCACAGATCATAAAGAACTTTCAGCAAAGCGGATATCTCGGGAGAAAAATCGTTGCCGGCCGTCCTGCGTGGCGCAATTGCCACGGCGGGTGAATGCTCAGGGCGAGGGGTTACGTTCGAACAGGGCGATTGACTCGACGTGCGAGGTATGGGGAAACATGTTCACCACGCCGGCGCCACGCAGGCGGTAGTCCTTCTGCGTGACCAGAATCGCCGCGTCGCGTGCCAGGGTGGCTGGGCTGCACGAGATGTAGACGATGCGCTGCGGGCGCTCGGCATCCAGGGACTTGATCAGTTCCAGAGCGCCTTCGCGCGGTGGGTCGATGAGCATCCTGTCGAAGCGACCCAGGGCCGCCAGCGTTTCCGGCGTCGTTTCGAAGAGATTGGCGACACGATATTCGGCCCGATCGCCCAGACCATTTGCCAGCGCGTTCCCGGTGGCGCGGCGAACCAGTTCGGGACTGCCTTCGACACCGACCACACGGGCGCCCGCGCGCGCGATCGGCAGGGTGAAGTTCCCCAGACCACAGAACATGTCCGCGATGCGCTCGCCCGGTTGCGGCGCGAGCAGCGTTATGGCCCGCCGCACCAGCACGCGGTTGATCGCATGATTGACCTGGGTGAACTCGGTCGGCGAGAAAGCATGCTCGACGGCGAACTCCGGCAAGAGGTAAGACAGTTGCGGGCCGGTGAGCGGATAAAACCGGTAGGCCGTGGTCGGTCCCTGCGGCTGCAGGTAGAAGACCACCGCGTGGCGGTCGGCAAACTCGCGCAGCAGGTTCTCGTCAGCCGGACTGAGCCCCTCCAGGATGCGCAACACCAGCGCCGTCATCCGTTCGCCGACCGCTACTTCGATCTGTGGCAGACGATCGCGGATCGACATCCGGCCAACCAGTTCGCGTAGCGGCAGGAGCATCGCCGAGAGTTGCGGCGGCAGGATTTCGCACTGCTGCATGTCGGCCACGTAGCTGCTCTTCTTCTCGTGAAAACCGACCAGCACGCCCCCCTTTTTCAGTACGAAACGTACCGAGAGACGGGCGCGATAGCGGTAAGCCCAGGCTTGCCCGTGAATCGGGGCGTAGAGCTGCTCGGCCTTGATGCGGCCGAGATGCCAGAGATTGTCCTCCAGCAAACGCTGCTTGGCCGCGACCTGCGCCGCCGCGTCGAGATGTTGCATGCTGCAACCGCCGCAGACCGCAAAGTGCGGGCAGCGCGGCGTGACCCGTTCCGGCGAAGGTTTCAGGATGCGCAGCGTGCGCGCCAGTTCATAGCTCGGCTTGCGACGATAGCTGGCATATTCGACGCATTCGCCGGGCAGTGCGCCCTCGACGAAAACCGTCTTGCCATCGAGCCGCGTCACTCCGCGTGCCTCATGGTCCAGCGATTCTATGATTCCGGTTGGCATGCGAGGCCTTCACACAAGGAAAGCGGCGATTTTATCTCGAATGCGCGAGCAGTTTGCCGGCGATCGGGGCGAACGCCTGGCCGGATGCCGTCAGGGCGCGAGTTCCGGGTGCTGGCTGCGGGCGCGCTGCAGGATCTCCAGGGCCTCGGGATAGCGGAACTGGCGAACCTGTCGTTCGAGTTCGGTACCAAAATCGCCGAGCGCACTGTGGAGTAGCGCGGCATTCTCCTCGACCAGTTGATGGGCGCGCAGATGCGAGCCGGCGAGCAGCGCTTCGACCTCTCCCAGAAGGCGGCGCGCGCCTGCCCAATCGACTCCTGCAGGCGGTGTGCCTGCCACTTCGGGTGGCGGTTCCAGGGCGGCCATGAGCACACTGCAGATCGTCGCGTAGCGCGCGGCGAGTTGCCCGGCAAGCGCGTCAAGCTCTTCGGCGGTGGCGTTGCCGGAACCGAGTGCCGATTCGAGGGTGACGGCGGCCTGCTGGACGCCGGTGACGCGCAGATTGGCCGATACGCCCTTGAGTGCGTGCGCGTAGCGCTGCACTTCGGCGCGCTCGCCAGCGCGGAGCTGGCGACGCAGATCGCCGATCGTTTCTCCATAACTTTCGGCGTAGAGGCGTAGCAGCCGGCAATAACTGGCCACGTTGCCGTTCAGCAGGCGCACGCCGCTGGCAGCATCGAGATCGGTGATGGCCGCCAGGCGGCTCAGCGTCGTGTATTGGTCTACGCTCGGCGTCGGCGTCGCATGCGGCGCCGACGCGACTGCGGCCGTGGGTCGGGAAGGCAGCACCGGCAGGCAGCGCCGCAGGGTGGCGTACAGTTGTTCGGGTTCCACCGGTTTGCCGACGAAATCGGTCATTCCGGCTGCAGTGCAGGCTCGCCGATCTTCGTCGAAGACGTTGGCGGTCATCGCCACGATCGGAACAGAGGCGCCTCCTGGTAGCGCGCGGATTGCCCGCGTCGCTTCGAGACCATCCATCTCCGGCATCTGCACGTCCATCAGGATCAGGTCGTAGGCCTTTGCCGTGGCCATGCGCACGGCCTCACGCCCATCGACGGCGCTATCGACGAGCAGCCCGAGGCTTTGCAACAGGTCGATCACCACCTCACGGTTGAGTGCATTGTCTTCGGCGAGCAGCAGGCGAGTACCAGGGAAATGTGGCCGCAGCGTATCCTCGACGTTGTGGGCGGCGGCGAGCAGCGGCAGTGCGCCGCGACCGCGCCGCAGGCAGGCGGTGAACCAGAAGGTGCTGCCCTCGCCGGGCGTACTGTCGGCACCGGCGCTGCCGCCCATCAATTCCGCCAGTCGGCGCGTGATGGCCAGGCCGAGGCCGCTGCCGCCGTACTTGCGCGTGGTCGAGGTATCCGCCTGCTCGAAAGCACCGAACAGGCGCGGCAGGTTTTCAGGGGCGATGCCAATGCCGCTATCCTCGACCTCGAAGCGGAGCAGCAGGGCCTCGCCGGCTGCTTCGAGCAGACGCGCGCGCAAGGCAATGCGACCGTGTTCGGTGAACTTGAGTGCATTGCCGGCGTAATTGAGCAGCGCCTGGCGCAGGCGGGTCGGGTCGCCGCGCAGCCACAGTGGCACATGCTCGGCGTCGACCTCGACCGCCAGTCCTTTGCTGCGCGCCTGCTCGGCAATCAGCGAGCGGACACCGTCCAGAATCGCATCGAGGCGGAAATCGGTTTCCTCCAGAGTCAGCTTGCCGATCTCGATCTTCGACAGGTCGAGCACATCGTTGATGATCGCCAGCAGGTGTCGGGCCGCCGCATCGATCTTGTTCAGACGGTCGGTTTGCTGCGGCGTCGGGTCGGCACACTGCAGCAGGTGCGTCAGACCGACGATGGCGTTCATCGGCGTACGGATCTCGTGGCTCATGTTGGCCAGGAAGGCACTCTTCGCCCGGTTGGCTGCCTCGGCGTGTGCGTGCGCCTCGGCCAACTGCTCGGTCCTTTCGCGGACCAGCTCTTCGAGGTGATGGCGGTGGCGGTCAAGTTCGGCGCCGATCCGCTTCTTCTCGGTGATGTCTTCCTTGACCGCGACGTGGTGGCTGATGCGTCCATCGGACTGGCGGATCGGGGTGATGATCGCGTATTCGATGTACTCGTCGCCGTCCTTGCGACGATTGTGCAATTCGCCCTTCCACGCGCCGCCAGCGGCCAGAGCCGCGGACATCGCGGCATAGCCTGTCTGCGGCGTCGGGTCTGCCTGCAGCAGGCGCGCGTCGCGTCCGAGCACCTCCTCACGCGTGTAGCCGCTGGCGCGGACAAAGGCTTCGTTGACGTATTCGATCTGTGCCTCGAGGTTGGTGATGACGATGCTTTCGGGGCTTTGCTCGACCGCCAGCGAGAGCTTGCGCAGATCATCCTCGGCCTGTTTGCGCTCACTGATATCCTGCAGCGTCCCCTCGAAGCGCAGCGGGCGACCGGCGGCATCGCGCAGGCAACACCAGGTCGGCTGCAACCAGCGTTGCACGCCGTTTGCCGGGTTGCTGCGAAAGATCGACGCCTGTGGGTTCTCGCCGGCAGTCATGGAGGTGAGCGCCTGTTCGATCTGCGGTCGATCGTCGGGATGGATCAGATCCAGGCACCCCGGCCAGTCGGGAACCCCATCGGCGTGGTCGAGACCAAACAGCGCGAACATCTGCTGCGACCAGTAACCCTCGCCGCTACCGACGGCGAGCGACCAGTTGCCCAGGCGCGCGTAGGTCTCGGCACGTTCGAGACGTTCGAGTGTTGCCTGCAGTTCGCTGCGCGCCGACTGCTCGTCTTCAAGGACGCTCAACAGCATTTCGCGTCCGCTCTCGGCCGCCGCCAGCAGGCGGTCGGTTTCCGCGCGCGCGGCCTGCAGCTCGGCTGTGCGCGCGGTCAGTTCGCAGCGCGTCCGTTCGATTTCGCCGTTGCCGGCGCGCAACGCAACGGCCAGGTCGCGGAGGCGCAGGAAGGTGGCGATTGAAGACCGCAGATGGCGATCGCTGATCGGCAATCCGATACAGCCATCGGCCTCCCCCGCGCGGTCGGGCGCTGCTTCCCCGTGGTCGGCCGTCTTGTCGACGATGACCACGAAAGTGTCGGCGAGCGCCGCTTCGCCCTTGATGCGGCG
Organism: Pseudomonadota bacterium; assembly: GCA_029780075.1. GTDB lineage: Bacteria > Pseudomonadota > Gammaproteobacteria > Burkholderiales > Rhodocyclaceae > Accumulibacter. The sequence goes on along the minus strand of JAKOZI010000324.1, from coordinate 21,722 downwards.
GCAAAGATCGCGGCCGTCGACGTCGGGCAGCCGGCGCGCGAGCAGCACGAGTGCCGCTGGCGCTGCCAGGAGCGCTCGCCAGGTTTCCGCGCCATCGGCAGCCGAGCAGGTCGTGTAGCCTGCCTGCTCCAGCGTGCGGCAGGTGACTTCGCGCTGTGCCTGGTCGTCGTAGGCGACGAGAATCCGCGCTGGCGTGCTCACCGGCGTCTGCTCGGTCACTGCGCCAGCGCTCATGCGTGCTCCTTTGCGGCGTCGAGCCAGGCCTGGACCTCGGCGCGGCAGTAGGCGACATCGCCGACCAGGAGGGCGTCCAGAAAGCGTCGGTAGCGGGTCTTGCCGGCGAGTCTGTCACCAGGGCCGGCGGTACCTGGATTCGCCGTCACGCGCATCGTCTACGCCGGATCGCGCTTGACGGCGCCATAACGTGGTCGCCGGCCGGCTTCGGCGAGCAGGGCATTGACCTCGCGCTTGAGCTGCAGCACCCGGCCTTCGCGGTTCCGGGTCACCGCGTGCCAACGACGCAGTTCTTCCAGCTGGGCGAGCAGGCACGCCTTGTCGTGCTCGCGTTCGGTGATGTCGTTGGCCAGGACCACATGCGCGGTGCCGGTACCGAAGTCGAGAGCGTGCGCAATGATCTCGACCAGGATTTCGCGGCCGTTCTTGCAGCGATGCCGCCAGACCCCCGCCTCGCCGTTCGCACCGCTTTCGGCGAGATGCGACAGAAGACCCGGAATTTCTTCCGCCGGCCGGATGTCCTTGATGGTCATCGTCAGGAATTCCTCGCGTGTATATCCGTAGTGGCGGATGGCGGCGTCGTTGACCTCGATGAAGGCCAGCGTCGCGTGGTCAAAAACCCACATCGGCAGTGGATTTTCGGCAAACATTTCGCGGTAGCGTCTTTCGCTGTCCTGCAGCGCCAGCGTGGCCAGCCTGGCGGTGGTAATGTCGGTCCACGCGCCGACAATTTCGGCGGCTTGCCCGTTGGCGTCGCGGATCAGCCGCTGCTCGTCGCGGATCCACAGATAGTGGCCGTCCTTGTGGGCGAAGCGATACTCATGAACGGTCGAGGCAGCGCCCGGCAGCAGCCCGGCGGCCAGGGCCGCTTGGCGATCGTCGGGGTGCAGGCCGGCAGCCCACCAGCCGTCCTGCAGCGTCTCGGCAACGTTATACCCGGAGATCCTTTCGATGTTCGCGCTGACCTGCACCGTTCGCGTGACGCCGTCGGCAACGCGCAACGCGTAGAGCACGGTCGGGCTCGCTTCGAGCAAATGCTGCAGTTGCTGTGTGGTGGCGCGCAGAGCCGCTTCGGCGCGCTCGCGTGCGGAGCGGTCGCGCAGCGTGCGGATACCGTAGGCCAGGTCGCCGGCCAGTTCGACCAGGAGACGTGTCTCGTCGGCGTCAAAGGCATCGGCCGTACCGGCGTACAGGTTCAGCGCACCGAGACAATCACTGTCTGCGGCGAGCAGCGGCAGCGCGATCGAGGCAGCGTAGCCGCGCCGTAGCGCGGTGTCGCGCCAGGGGCCGAAGTGCGGGTCGTCGACCAGATTCTGCGCCAGCACCGGTCGCCGCTCGCGGATCGCCGTGCCACTCGGGCCACGCCCCCGCTCGACATCATCCCTTGTCATGTCGGCGGTTGCCAGGTCGCCGTCTTCGAAACCGGCCTGCGCGACCGGCCGCACGCGGTACGGCGGCTCGTCGTCGGCATAGCCGACCCAGGCCATGCGGTAGCCGCCGAAGTGTACGACCAGTTGGCAGATCTCGGCGAGCAGTGCCGGTTCGGCGTCGGCGCGAATCATGGCCTGGTTGCATTCGCTCAAGGTGCGCAGGGCGCGATGGCTTCGCTGCAAGGCCGACGCTGCCTTCCGGCGTTCGCTGATGTCGCGGATGAAGCTCTGGCGATAGGGCTTGCCTTCGATCTCGATCGCGCGCGAACTGATCTCGACCGGAAAGGATCTGCCGTCGCGGCGGCGGTGCAGGGCCTCGAAGAGTGCGCCTTCCGGGTTGGCGGAAGCCTGCCAATGTTCAGCGAACAGGGCCGGCGTATCTTCGCCGCGCAGGTCGCGGATGTGCAGGGCACGCAGTTCGTCGATGCTCCAGCCATAGGCAGCGACAGCCGCTTCGTTGGCCTCGACGATACGACCGGTATCGTCGAGCAGGAGAATGATGTCGCGCGCCTTGCCGACCATCGTTTCGTAGTGGCTGACCAGCGCACTGCGCTCCTCACGCTGTCGATCGACGAACTGCTGCATGCGCAGCGCTTCGGCCTGCGCTTGCCTAAGCGATTCGGACAAACGCAAACGCTGCTGCTGACGCAGCATGACCCCGAAGAATACGACCGCGAACAGGGCCGATGCGACGCTGAGCGAGATCCAGAAGAGATCGTCCCGCAGCGCCTGGTCCACTTCTTCACGGTCGATCTTGGCGATCAGCCACCAAGCGGTGTCGGCGACCGGGATGCCGACACTGAGCACCGGCACGCCACGGTAATCAAGCGCTGCGTGCGGCCGTTCGGCGTCCGTACCCACGCTGCCAGCCTGCACGAGCAAGGATCCGGTCTCGCTCAGCGGGATGCGCCGTGGCCGCGTGCTGCCGTCGCGGTCGCGCGGCGCGTCGAGCAGCAGTACCGAATCGCTGTCGCGGCGTATCAGCAGGGTTTCGGCACTGGCGCTGGGTACCGGCAGAACCTGCAGCAGCGGCAAGAGGAAATCGCCTGCATTGGCGAGCAGCAGAATGAGCAGAGCCGGGGTGCCGGCGGTAGCCGGCAGCGGGGCGACGAAAGCGAACGACAGCTCGGTACCACCGGCACGATCCACGAAGAGGTCCGCGAACTGCGATGTATCGCCGCTCAGCGCGCGCTTGATCGCCGTATCGAGGCGATCTTCAGGAAGGTGGTAGTCGTCGCCGGCGGTAAACCGCGCTGTGCCGGTGGCGTCGAGCACGGCCATGCTGCGGTGGCCGCCGATGCGCTGTACCTCCACCAGCTGCTCGCGGGCGAACGCGGTACTGGCCGCGTCACCATCGCGCTGCCACTGACGCAGCGCCCGGGTAAGCTCCGGCAAGTGGCGAACGATCTCGATATCCTTGCGCCGCTCGTTCAGCCATGCCTCGATCTGGCCAACCTTGAGGCGGGCGTTGGCGTGCAGTTGCGCGGCGGCCAGGGCCTCGTGCCGCTGCGCCACCTGGTGCATGGCCGCAGCTCCGGCGAGGAGAATCAGCAACGCCAGTCCGACGACCCAGGCCACCAGTCGGCGGTTGCCGACCGGGGCCGCCGTTGCCTCGTCGGTACCGCCGACGCGCCGCAACAGCGCGTACAGCAGCAGCGAGGTCAGCGCGACAAAGGCCAGCCCCTTGAGCGTGCCGAGCATCACCAGCGTTCCAGGATTGTCGCTCAGTCTGCCGATCAGGGTGTCGGAGAACAGAATCCAGAGCGTGGCGAAGACCGCGTAGGCAACCACCACGCGCAGCATCTCGGCGCGCACCAGCCTGGCGGACGTGAGCCCGGCTGCCGCCTGCGAAGTCACGGCGGCGATTCCTCGCGGGCGGGCGCCGCGCTGCTGGCCGGGGTGGTCAGGCCATGCCGGGTCTTGTGGCGCGCTTCATAGTGGAGGAACGCGGCGCGCACCGCCTCGACCAGCTTGGCGTCGTCCCACGGCTTGGTGATGAACTGGTACAGCTCGCCGCTATTGACCGCACGTGTGACCGCCTGCAGATCGGTATAGCCGGAGAGCATCAGGCGCACCGTATCGGGGTAGAGCGCGCGCACCTTGCCGAGCAGTTCGCTGCCGTCCATGCCGGACATGCGCGCATCCGAAATGATGACCTTGACCGGGTGCGTGGCCAGCAGGTCGAGCGCTTCAGCGCCGTTGCCGGCAGTCAGCACGGCATATCCTTCGCGCCGGAACAGGCGCTTCAGCGACGAGAGGATGCTGGTCTCGTCGTCGACCAGCAGCAGGGTACGGGAGGGTGCCGTCGGATCGGCCGTCAGGCTGACGTGGCGGCCACCACCGAGCAGTTGCGCGAAGTCGCTGGCCGGCAATGGCCGGCTGAACAGGTAGCCCTGCATTTCATCGCAACCGTGGGCGCGCAGGAAGCCCAACTGGGCTTCAGTCTCGACACCCTCGGCGATCACCGCCATGCGCAGGTTGTGCGCCAGGGCGATCACCGAAAGTGCGATGGCGGCGTTCTCGGGGTCGCGGTTGATGTCGTGGACAAAAGACTGGTCGATCTTCAGACGGTCGATGGCGAAGCGCCGCAGGTAGCTCAAGGACGAGAAACCGGTGCCAAAATCGTCGATCGACAGCGATACCGACAGCGCCTTGAGGCGCTGCGTAGTGCGGATGAAGGCTTCGGCGTCCTTCATGACCGCGCTCTCGGTCAACTCGAGCTCCAGGCAGGCAGGGTCGAGACCGGTTTCCTTGAGCACGCTGTCGACCAGCGCGAGCACATCCTGGCTCTCGAACTGGCGCGCCGAGAGATTGACTGCCACGCTGATGCGCGGCAGGCCGGCGGCCTGCCAGGCCTTGTTCTGAGCGCAGGCCTGCCGCAGCACCCATTCGCCGAGCGGCGCGATCAGCCCGGTATCCTCGGCCAGGGGGATGAACGCCGAGGGCGGTACGAGTCCGCGTGCCGGGTGTGGCCAGCGTACCAGCGCCTCGGCGCCGACGATGCGGCCGGTGCGCAGATTGACCTGTGGCTGGTAGTGCAGCAGCAGGTCCCCCTGGGCGATGGCACGGCGCAACTCGCCTTCCATTTCCAGCCGTTCGAGGGCGCGCGAGTCCATGTCGACGGCGTACAGGTGGCTGCGGCCGCCGCCCTCGGCGCGTGCCTTGTGCATGGCCGAGACGGCATGGCGCAGCAATTCGTCGCCGTTGCTGCCGTCCTTCGGGAAAAGGGCAATGCCGATGCTGACGCCAAGCGTCAGCTCGCGCCCGGCGAGCAACATCGGCCGCGCCATGGCGCCGACAACGGACTGTGCGAGGCTGCTGGCGAGTTCGCTGCGGGCGACCTCGATAACCAGCACGAATTCGTCGCCTTCGAGCCGGGCGAGGGTATCGGCCGGCTGCGTGTGCGCCGCCAGGCGTGTCGCCAGCTCGGTGATGACGCGGTCGCCAGTGGCGCGGCCAAGGGTTTCGTTGACCGTCTGGAAGCGGTCCGGCTCGATCGCCAGTACCGCCAGCACCGCCTCCGGGGAGTGCCGGGGCTGGTCGATGGCGTGCGCCAGGCGGTCGTTGAGCAGGTTGCGGTTGGGCAGGCCGGTCAGGTCGTCGAAGTTGGACTGGCGTTCGAGTTGCGCCAGATAGCGTTTGCGCTCGCTGATGTCGCGCAGGCTGACGACGGCGCCGAGTCGCCGCTCGGCTTCGATGATCGGCACGCTCGAGTACTCGACCGGCAACTGCGTACCGTCCTTGCGCCAGAAGGTTTCCTCCTGACTGCGCAGGGCGATGCCGGCGGCCAGCGAGTTGACCAGAGGACAGTCGTGCTGCGGATAGTGGCTGCCGTCGATACGCGAGTGATGGAAGGTGGCGTGCGCCGAAAAACCGATCAGTTCGTCGCGGCTGAAGCCGAGCATCTCCGTCGCGGCGGGGTTGACAAAATTGACCACGCCGTCGGCGTCGGTACCGTAGATGCCCTCACCGGCGGTGCTGAGGATCAACTCCAGTTGGTGGCTGAGCCGTGCCTGGGCTTCCCGGCTGGCGTCCTCGAGGCGGCGGTTCTCGGCGACGCGGCGGCTGACTTCAGCTTCGAGCCAGGCGTTGTGGTCGCTGAGGATGTCGCGCGCACGCTTGAGATCGAGCTGATTGCGGACGCGCGCCAGGACCACGGCCGGCTGGATCGGTTTGACGATGTAATCGACAGCGCCGAGCGACAGTCCGTGTTCCTCGTCTCCCGGATCGCCGAGTGCGGTCAGGAAGATCACCGGGGTGGCCTGCGTTGCGGGGTTCTGCTGCAGGGCGGCGAGGACCGCGTAGCCGTCCATCTCCGGCATCATGATGTCAAGCAGAATCAGGTCCGGCACCGGCTGGCGGGCGGCGACCTCAAGTGCGCGCCGGCCGTTCGGCGCGACCAGGACATCGTAACGCGCTTGCAGCAGTTCCCCGAGTACTGCAAGGTTCTGCGGCTGATCATCGACGATCAGCAGGGTGGCGCGTACTACTGGGGCGGGCATGGGTCTGCTCCGATGTTCATTGGCGGGCTGCGAAAGGGCATCAGCGTTGCCGATTCATCGCCGTGGACAGCAATTCTAGCGCGGAATGGCCGGGGTGGCGCTGCCGAAACGTTCATTCCAGTGGCGCAGCGCGGCGCGTACTTCAGACTTCAGCTTCTCGTCATCCCAGGGCTTGTTGAGATACTTGTATACCGCGCCGCGGTTGATGGCGTCGGTGACCGCCTGGATCTCCGAGTGTCCCGATAAAACCATGCGCACCGTTTCCGGGTACAGTGTTCTGACTCGGGCGAGCAGGTCAGTCCCGGTCATTGTCGGCATGCGCTGGTCGGCGATGATCACCTTGACCGTTTCGCGCGCCAGGATGCCCAGCGCGGCGTCGCCAGTCTCGGCGGTCAGGACGCGGTAGCCCTCGCGCCGCAGCAGGCGGTTCAGCGCCGACAGGATGCTCGGCTCGTCGTCTACCAGCAACACCGTCGGCAGTGGTTCGCCATGGTCGGTCGCCCGGAAGTGCAGTCGGCCGTCACCTGCGCGCAGCGTGGCAATCCCGTCGGCGGGCAGCGGTCTCGAAAAGTAGTAACCCTGCATTTCGTCGCAGTCGTTGCGGCGCAGGTAATACATCTGTTCTTCGCTTTCGATGCCTTCGGCCAGCGTGATCTTGCCGAGCTTGTGCGACATGGCGATCGTTGCCTGGGCAATGGCGGCGTTGCTCGGGTTGGTGATGATGTCGTGAACGAAGGACTGGTCTATCTTGACGACGTCGATCGGAAAACGCGACAGGTAGGCAAGCGACGAGTAGCCGGTACCGAAGTCGTCGAGCGAGAGGCGTACGCCGATCTCCTTGAGCCGCTCACTGGTGCGGATGGCGGCGGCCACATCGTGCATCATCGCTCCCTCGGTGATCTCGAGTTCGAGCATTGGCGCCTGCAGCCGGTTGCCGGCCAGCGCCTCGCTGATGGAGATGGTCAGGTTGCTCAAACGGAATTGCCGGGCCGACAGGTTGACCGCCACCTTGATCGGCGCGAAACCGGCGTCCAGCCAGCGGCGCATTTGCCGGCAGGCTTCGCGGAGGACCCATTCGCCGATGCCGACGATGTGGCCGCTCTCCTCGGCAGCGGCGATGAACCGGCCCGGCGGCAGCAGGCCGTGTTCCGGATGCTGCCAGCGCACCAATGCTTCGAGGCCGACCATGGCGCCGGTCTGCAGGCTGAGCTGCGGCTGGTAATGCAGGACGAATTCATTGCGCGCGACCGCGTGGCGCAACTCGCCAAGCAATGCGTGCCGGCCGGAGTCGACTCTGGCGAGTGCCGGGTCGAAACGAATGAACGAGTCGCCGCCGCCGCGCTTGGCCGTCTGTGCGGCGGCGGCGGCCTGCGTCAGTAACTTGCCGATATCGCTGCCGTCGGCTGGGGCGCAGGTGATGCCAATCGACGCCGTAACCTCGATCGTCTGTTGACCGAGAGCGAACGGAGGGCGGATCGCGCTCAGCAGGCGGTTGGAAACCTCGGTCAAATCGCTTGCCGAAGGTGCTTCGGGGACCGCCAGCAACAGACCGAACTCGTCGCTACCGAGGCGGGCCACGATGTCCGTTTCGCGCACGCTGTCGGTGAGGCGCCTGCCGAGTTCGATCAGCAGGCGGTCGGCGAGGTCCGCCCCGAGCCGGCGGTTGACGGTTTCGAAGTCATCGATGTCGAGGTCGACGACCGCCAGTCCGTGTCCATTCTGAGCGGCGCCGCGCATCGGCAGCGCGGCGAGGCCGAGGAAGCCGGCACGGTTGGGCAGGCCGGTGAGCAAGTCGGTGCTGGTCAGTGTCGCCAGGCGCTGCTCGAACTCGTGCTGCCGCGACTGGTCCTCGGCGATCGAAAAATAAAAACGAATCACGCCTTCACGATCCGGGATCGGCGAGATCTGGATCTTCTCGACGTAGGTGCTGCCGTCCTTGTGGCGGTTGATGAACTCGCCGCTCCAGCCGCTGCCGCTGTTGAGTGTGGCCCACATCGCGCGATAGGTTTCGTCGGGCGTCAACCCGGAACGGAACATCCGCGGCTGGTTGCCGATGACCTCCTCGGCCGCGTAGCCGCTCATCGCCAGCGCCGCCGGGTTGGCGAAACGGATGCTCAGGTCGGCGTCGGTGATGACGATGCCGAGTGGATTGCTCTGGGCAATGTCGCGGAACAGTTGCGAAGACTCGATACTCTCGTGCAGGCGGGTGATGTCGGCTCCGACCAGGAAGATCGGCGCCAGCAGCATGTCGGTGTCGGCGCGGTGCTCGATGGTCCACGAGACCCACAGCCGGCGACCGGCAGCTGTGCGCAGCGGCGATTCGATCTGGCGAACGACGCCGTGGGCACCGATGTCTTCGAGTTGCGCAAGAAACTCGGTGGCCTGCGCCGAGTCCCTGTCGACCAGGCTGGGCATCGAGCGCTGGAAGACCTGCCCGAGGCGGCTGTAGCCGAGCAGGCGGAGGCCGAAGGAGTTGACATACCAGACCTTGAGTTGCGCATCGAGCCGGATGACGATGCAGCCCAGTGCATCGTAGATCGAGGCCTGCGTTCTCTGGCTCATGGCGCGCTGTTCCTGCCGCTCGCGAAGCTTGGGCCAGCGATCGGCAGGCGAACGCGGAAGCAGGTGCCGCGGCCCGCTTCGCTGTCGACGCTGATCGTGCCGCCGTGTCGCTGGACGATCTCCCAGGAGATCGACAGGCCGAGCCCGGTGCCCTTGCCCACCGGTTTGGTGGTAAAGAAAGGTTCGAAGATCCGCCTCTGCACTTCCGGCGGGATACCACTGCCGGTATCCTCGATCTCGATCCAGGCGTAGCCATCGGCATGGCCGGTGCGCAGCGTAATCGTGCCGGTGCTCTCGATCGCCTGGCCGGCATTCACCAGCAGGTTCATGAACACCTGGCCGAGTTGCGCCGGGATGCAGCGCACGGTCGGCAGATCGCCGAAGTCGCGCACGACCCTGGCCTTGTACTTGAGGTCACCGCTGACGACATTGAGCGTGCTTTCCAGCCCCTGGTTGAGGTTCGCATGTTGCCACTCCGCGTCGTCGACGTGCGAGAAGTCCTGCAGGTCGGCGACGATCTTGCGTACCCGCGCCAGACCCTCGGCCGACTCCCTGAGCAGGTCGGGAACGTCCTGGCGCAGGAATTCGATTTCGCTGTTCTGACGCGCCTGCTCGGCTGCGCGTCGCGCCGGGTGGTCGGCAGCCAGAGCGGCGATGGCCGGCGCGTCGGCATCGGCGATGTCGAGCAACTGGCCGACGTAGTGCTTGAGCGAACCGAGGTTGGAGCTGACGAAGCCGATCGGGTTGTTGATCTCGTGCGCGACGCCGGCGGCCAGTTGGCCGACGGCAGACATCTTCTCCGATTGCAGCAACTGACTCTGCGTCCGCTCGATGGTTTCCAGTGCCTGCTGCAGTGCCGTCTGTTCGTGCAGTAGGTCGGCGTTGGTGCGCTGCAACTCGTGCGTACGTTCGACGACCTGTTGTTCGAGACTGGCATTGAGTTTGCCGAGACTGGACTGCGCCGCGTGCAGCTTGTCGTTGATCTGCACCAGGGTGCGGTTGCGTTGCGAGACGACCGTGAAGAGGTCGATCAAGGCCCCGGTGAGCACGGCCTGTGCCGACTCGCTGCGGCGCTCGCGACCCAGCTCGACTGCTTCCGCCGGGCTGTGCTGGTCGGCAATCAGTCGCAACTGGCGCGCCAGGTGCTGGTCTTCGACGAGAATATGGAAGGTCAGCCAACTGGCGAGAAAACGCAGAAGCTGCGGGCCGTCGAGGCGACGGTCGGTATCGAACTGGCGGCGCATCAAGGCCACCTCTTCGACAAAGCTGCGATGGCTGCGCATATGGTGATCGAGGTAGTTGCCGTCGATGCCGGCGTCGCGCATCAGTTGCTCTTCCTCACGAAAATGCGTCATCGCGTATTCGGCAAGGCGATCGATCAGCACCTGCGCGTCGGCGTCACTCGGATCACCGCACGACAACGCCGGCGCAGCGGCATTGACCAGGTCGACCAGTCCCTGATGCTGGCGATCGACGCTATCGATGTGGGTCACGAAGTGTTCGCTCCACCGGAGAAAGGTCATGCTTTGGCTTCCTTGTGCTGGCTACCTTTCACCGGCAGCGTGATGCGGAAAGTGGTGCCGTGTCCAGGGTTTGAGCGTACATCAATCCGGCCCTGGTGTTTTTCGATGATGTTGAAAGAGATCGACAATCCCAGGCCGGTGCCCTGGCCAACCGGCTTGGTGGTGAAGAACGGCTCGAACAGTCGCCTCTGCACCTCCGGTGACAAGCCCTGCCCGCTGTCCTCGATCTCGACCCAGACCGACTGCCCGTCGTGGCTGGCGGTTCGGACGACGATGCGCCCGCGTTGTTCGATCGCCTGGGCAGCGTTCACCAGCAGGTTCATGAACACCTGGTTGAGTTGCGAGGGCAGGCAGCGGACTTTCGGCAGATCGCCGTACTGGCGCTCGACAGCGGCCTTGTTCTTGAGCTCGTTCCAGGCGATGTTGATCGTGCTGTCGAGGCAGGCGTGCAGGTCAGCCCACTGCCAGTCATTCTCGCCGCTGCGCGAAAAGTCCTTGAGGTCGAGAATGATCCGGCGTACCCGTTCAAGCCCTTCCTTGCTTTCGCGGATCAGCTTCGGCAGGTCGTCGATGATGTACTCGTAGTCGCAGGCCACCTTGAGGCGGCGCGCATCTTCCAGGGCGGCGCCGCTGTGCGACGGTGGCAACTGTTCGACACGGACGTAGGCGGCTTCGATCGCCAGCAGGTCATCGACGTATTTCTCGAGCGTGCCGAGATTGGAATGGACGAAACCGATCGGGTTGTTGAGCTCGTGCGCGACACCGGCCGCGAGCTGGCCGATGGCCGACATCTTTTCCGATTGCAGCAGTTGCAGGTGCGCTTGTTCGAGACGTTCCTTGAGCTGGGTCACTTCGGCGAGGCGGCGCGCGAGTGCCGCTTCGGCACGCGCGCGGCGAACGATACGCCAGAGGTCGTTGCCGAGCAACTGCACGGTGGTCAGATCGACGTCGTTGTAGTCGTCGGGCTTGTTGCCGACGCCGATCATCATCCGCACCGCGCTGTCCTCGATCACCGGTACCGAGATCAGCCGGTGAAGTGTGGTGTGTCCCTCCGGCAGGCCATGTTTGTCGGCGTAGTCGGTGTAATGGTTGAAAGTGACCGGCTGCTTGCGGCGGAAGCAATCGGCCCAGATCCCGGCCTGGCTGATCGGGTAGTGACTGTCGAAGGCGGCTTTGCAGCCCTGCAGCGCGCCGGCAGTCCAGGTGACGAGTTCGATCGTTTCCTGGTCGTCGTTGACGAAATGCAGAAAGCCGATCCTGCTGCCGGTGAGGCGTTCCGCAAGTTCAAGACCGTGCGCCAGGAATTCCCTTTCCGGCAGACTGCCGCCGACCTCGTTGATTTCCAGCAACGCCCGGGTACGCGTTTCGAGTTGGCGGCGGCGGGTAATGTCGAGGGCGATGCCGCCAAGCAGGGCAGGTCCGTCGTCCTGCGGGATGACGAACCGGGTCGATTCGTAGATGGCGCCACCGTAGGGTTCATCGAGCACTTCGGTCTGTCCCGAAGCGAGCACGCGCCGGTCGTTGGCGCTGATCTGTTCGTCCAGTTCGCCCGGAAAGATCTCCCGGTTGCTGCGGCCGATCAATTGACGCGGGTCGAGGTTCAGCAAGTCGAGAAAACGTCGGTTGGCGTGCACCACCCGTAGCGTCGCGTCCTTGATGTAGGCGGTGCCCGGCAGGTGGTCGAGAAAGCGCTGCAGCAGATCGCGCGAACGGTGCAACTCGCGCTCGGCGTTCTTGCGCGCGGTGATGTCCTGAATCAGGGTGATGAAGTAGTCGATCGCGCCGTCGCGGCGGCGAACCACGCGCGCAGCGATGTAGGCGTCGATTACCGCGCCGTCCTTCCGGATGTAGCGCTTCTCCACTTCGTAGGCGTCGATTTCGCCGGCCAGGACGCGATCGAAGCCTGAGAGGTTGCGCTCGCGGTCATCCGGGTGCGTCAGTTCCATCCAGTTCTTGTTCAGCAGTTCCGCGCGCGAATAGCCGAGAATGTCGCAGGTGGCCTGATTGACTTCGATCCACTGGCGCTCCGGCGAAGTCGTCGCCATGCCGATGATCGAGTTCTCGAACAGGCTGCGGAACAGCAGTTCGCTGTGCCGCAGCGCGTCCTCGGCTGCACGGTGGGCGGTGATGTCGTGGATCGTCCCGAGGACCTGCGGCAAGCTGCCGGCGGCTTCCGGCGCCAGGCGCCAGGCGCCGTTCAGCCAGCGCACGGCGCCGTCGACCGGGCGCACGATCCGGTACTCGTGGATGATCCGCTGCTGTCGCGAGGCTAGGGCGTCGCGTAAGGCTGCATCAACGCGGTCGCGATCCGCGGGGTGGACCACCGTGAGCCAGTCCGCCCAGGTCTTCGGGGGGTCGCTGCCGACACCGGCAATTTCACGCAGCGACCTCGACGCCATCCAGCGATCGGTGATCGGGTCGATCGTAAAGTGACCAAAGCCGCCAACGCGTTCAGCTTCACTGATCCATTCGTTGCGTTCCCGCAACTCCGCCGTCAGCGCGGTCTGCCGCGTCCACGTGCGATGCAGTAGTAGCGCCAGGCCACCGCTGAGCAGTGCGAACAGACCGAGCAGCACGGTCGTGGCCTGCACCTCGCGTTGCCAGTCGGCCAGATAGCTCTCGCGGGCCAGGCCGGCGGTGACGTAGAAGCCGTAGTGGGCGCTCCGCCGGTAGGCGTACTTGCGATCGACACCGTCGAGGCTGTCCGGGCCGGTGTTGAACACCCCGTGATCGGGATGCTCATCGAGCACCTCGCGAAATCGCTCGGTCATCGTCGACGATCCTGGCGCCATCGCCTCGGGCAGTGGCGGGCGGCGCTGAATCCAGCTCAGATCCGGAGCGCGCAGCCCGATCGCGTCGAGCGGCCCGAGATTGAGACGTGCGAACTTGTCCTGGAAGTAATCCACCGGAATCGAGGCGATGGCGACCCCCTCAAAGCGGCCGCCGAGGTCTTCCAGGCGTCGGGCAAGAACGATTACCGTCTTGCCGCTGCTGCGACCGAGCAGGGGCGGCGAAATCTGGAGTCCCGCCTGTGCGTCGTCGCGCAGGCGGATGAAGTAGGCTCGGTCGGCGACGCTCATCGGCGGCGCTTCTTGCCTCTCCTGCGGATAAGTGGCCTGTCCCTCGGCATCGGTAATGCGCAACAGGTTCAACGCGGTATTGCGCTGCTGCAGGCGTGTCAGCCAGGCGCTCAGTTCGGCAGTTCCCCGATTGGCGTAATAGGCGTGTTCTTCGGCGATGTTGCGCAGACTCTGGTCGATCTTTTCGTATTCGTGTTCGATGTCGCGGACGACCAGCAAGGCAAGGTTTTCGGCCAGTAGCCGTGCCTTGTCCTCGTCATTGGCGCGTTCGCCATGGAGATAGAACATCGCCGCAGCGATGACCAGCAGGTTGATGCACAGCACCACGACGACCAGGTAACGCGCCAGGCTGGGCTGCCGAAAATGGGCTGCGGGCGTCGGCAATGGCGTCAGTTCCGGCCCGTAAGGCGGGCGGTCGCGCGCCGCTGCGGGCTGTACCCGGAGCAGATGTGATCGGCTGCCGGCGATGTCAAGGTGACAGGCTCGTGCATGGTCTGGCCGTCCTCCCTGTGGGGTTGTGCGCGCCTTGTCCGGCTATCATCCACCCCGATGTCGGGGCAACCGGTGGTCCAGGATGACGCGCTCGGGTTCGGCAGATCGAAGGATAGTCCCGGGCGGAAAAAAACGCCATGTTCGCCGGTGGCGATGGGGCTCCGAGCCGGCCTGAAGGGGGCACGAGTCAGCCCGCAGGGCGTTTTCGCGGTGCAGGCGGCGCCCTGCGCACGTGCAATGTTTACACCATTTTTACTGCACATTCACGACACTACAGTCATCTTTCCTGGACACGGCCTTGCGGCGATGAAACCCCTACTGTCTTCCGACCAGCGCGGTGGCCGGTATCTACTGGCCGCGGCCCTGTGTGCTGTGACCACGCTCGGCGCCTTCCCCCTGCGTGAACTGCTGGATCTGGCGAATATCGTGATGCTCTTCCTGCTGACGGTGTTCGTCACCGCCGTCTGGCTGGGGCGCGGACCGGCGGTGATGGCGGCTTTCTTCGGGGTTGCCCTGTTCGACTTCTTTTTCGTTCCCCCACAGCTTTCGCTGGCGGTGGCCGACGCGCAGTATCTGGTGACCTTTGCGGTCATGCTGGCCGTCGGGCTGATCACTTCGCATCTGGCCGCGTTGTTGTCGGAGCGGACCGCAGAGGCGCAGGCGCGGGAACAGGAGACACACGCCCTTTACGAACTGGCGCGCGAACTCGGCGGCGCCCTGGCGATTACTCAGGTGACCGACATTGCGCAGCGTTTTCTGGGTCGCCTCGACATGGATGCCAGCTTGCTGATCGCCGATGCCGGTAGCGAAGGCTTTCCGTTTCGGCAATACGGTGGTCGCCACCTGAGCGAACTGGAGCAGAGCTTTGTGCGCTCGGCCTATCAACGCCGGAGTATTGTCGAGACCGACTCGCTGGCCGGCACGGGCGCGGCCATCGTCTTTCTACCCCTTGCGGTACCGGCGCATGGGCTCGGTGTGCTGGCCTTGGCGCCACAACGCGATGACGTCGATGAACTGCGCCTGCAGCGGCCGCTGCTGGAAGCGGTGGCCTCGCTGCTGGCGATCACTCTGGAGCGACTGCACTACGCCGACGCGGCGTATCGCGGTGAATTGCAGGTGGCCGCGGAACGGCTGCGCACGTCGATCCTCTCTTCGCTGTCGCACGACCTGCGTACGCCGCTGACGACTCTGGTCGGTCTCGCCGATACGCTGGTGCACCGGCAGCCAGCGCTCCCCGAGGATGCGACCGAAACCGCCGGCATCATTCGCGACCAGGCGCGCAGCATGCATCATCTGCTCTCGAACCTGCTGGAAATGGCACGCCTGCAGGCCGGCAACGTCACGCTGAACCTGGAATGGCAGGCTTTCGAAGAGATTGTCGGCTCGAGTACACGCCTGCTCGCGACCTTGCTGGCCAGTCGCCAGCTCGAAATCGAGGTGCCGCGTGAATTGCCGCTGGTACGTTTCGATGCCGTGCTGCTCGAGCGGGTGCTCTGCAATCTGCTCGAAAACGCCGTCAAGTACTCGCCACCGGGCGCGCGCATCCGGCTCCTCGCGCGTACCGGCGAGACGGCGCTCGAAGTCGTTGTGGACAACGAGGGCACTGGTTTTCCCACCGACCGAATCGACCAGGTCTTCAACCTGTTTGCCAGGGGCGAGCAGGAGCCGGCGGTCGCCGGAACGGGCCTGGGCCTGGCCATCTGCAAGACGATCATCACCGCGCATGGCGGTACGATTGTCGCCGAGAACCGTCCCGGAGGCGCCTGCGTACGCTTTACGCTACCTCTCGGCACGCCCCCTGGCGTGGAAGAGGAGGTGTCTGCATGAGCGAGACGCAGGCGTGCGTGATTGTCGTCGAGGACGAGCCGCAAATCCGCCGCTTCGTGTGCGATGCCTTGGGCAAGGAAGGCTGCGCCTCGCTGCAGGCGGCCACGGCGCGCATCGGGCTGGACGCCGCCGCAGCCGGCAGGGCCGACCTGGTGATCCTCGATCTGGGGCTTCCGGACATGAACGGCATCGACTTCATCCGTGATCTGCGCACCTGGTCGCCGCTGCCGATTCTCATTCTTTCGGCGCGCTCGGCCGAACGCGACAAGATCGCCGCCCTCGACGCCGGGGCCGACGATTACCTGTGCAAACCCTTCGGCGTCGGTGAATTGCTGGCGCGGGTGCGGGCGCTGCTCAGACGACACTGGCACAGCGGCGAGAGCACGCCCAGACACCAGTTTGGCGACGTCGAGGTGGATCTTGTCCGTCACGTCGTCAGTCGGAGCGGCGTCGAGATACACCTGACGCAAATCGAATATCGCTTGTTGGCGGTAATGCTGGCCCACCACGGCAAGGTGCTGACCCATCGTCACCTGATGCAGGAGGTGTGGGGGCCGGGATACCGCGAACAGGGGCATTACCTGCGCATTTACGTCGGCCGGTTGCGCCAGAAGCTGGAACTCGACCCCGCCCAGCCGCAGCACCTGCTCACCGAAACCGGCGTCGGCTATCGCTTTCAACCCTGAATCCAGAGGCAAAATCATGTCTGCAACAACCCCTGACAGCCGCCTGTCGGCACTGTCGCTGGCAGCCCTCGGCGTCGTTTATGGCGACATCGGGACCAGTCCACTGTACGCGATCAAGGAGGTCTTCGGCGGTGCCCACCATCCGGTGCCGATCACGCCCGACAACGTCCTCGGCATCCTGTCGCTGATCTTCTGGTCGTTGATGATCGTGGTCAGCCTGAAATACGTGACCTTCATCACCCGCGCCGACAACCGCGGTGAAGGCGGCATCATGGCCTTGATGGCGCTGGCCTTGCGGCCGACGGCGCCGGGGTCGACCCGGCGCCGGATGATCGTCCTTCTCGGCCTGTTCGGTGCCGCCCTGTTCTATGGTGACGGGGTGATCACCCCGGCGATTTCGGTGCTCTCGGCGGTCGAAGGTCTGGAGGTGGCGACGCCGGCCTTTGCGCCCTATGTACTGCCGATCTCGTTGGTCATCCTGGTCGCGCTGTTCGGGGTACAGCGGCACGGCACCGCCACCATGGGCAATTTCTTCGGACCGATCATGGTGCTGTGGTTCCTGACCCTGGGAGTTCTGGGCAGCCTCAGCATCGCCGAGTCTCCCGAGGTGTTGGGCGCCCTCGGACCCTGGCACGCCGTCCGCTTCTTTGTCGATCACCCGCTGCTCGGGTTTTTCTCCCTGGGTGCGGCCGTGCTGGCGCTGACCGGTGCCGAGGCGCTGTATGCCGACATGGGACATTTCGGGCGGCGGCCGATTCAGTTGGCCTGGTTTGCCGTGGTGCTGCCGGCATTGCTGCTGAACTATTTCGGGCAGGGGGCGTTGCTGCTGCGCGATCCGCAAAGCATCGTCAACCCCTTCTACCTGCTGGCACCGGCCTGGCTGCTCTATCCGATGGTGGCGCTGGCGACCACGGCGACGGTGATTGCCTCGCAGGCGGTGATCTCGGGCGCATTTTCGATGACCCAGCAGGCGATCCAGCTCGGCTTCTCGCCGCGTATGGAAATCAGCCATACTTCCGACCAGCAGATCGGCCAAATCTACCTGCCGGGAATCAACTGGACGCTGCTGGCGGCGGTCGTGGCGCTGGTTGTCGGCTTCGGCAGTTCGTCGAATCTCGCCGCCGCCTACGGGATCGCGGTCACGGGAACCATGTTCATCACCAACCTGCTGGCCTTTTTCGTCGCGCGCTACGTCTGGGGCTGGTCGTTGTGGCGGGCGCTGCTCGGTGCCTTGCCCTTTGCGATCATCGATCTGGCGTTCTTCTCGGCGAACTCGGTCAAGATTGCTGACGGTGGCTGGTTCCCGCTGGCGTTTGGTGTCGGGGTCTATCTCCTGCTCTCGACCTGGAAGCGCGGCCGCGATCTGCTCAGTGCCCGCCTGGCCGAGGAGGTGATCGATACCCGGAGCTTCATCAAGGGGATCGAAGGGGTGACCCGCGTCCCCGGTACGGCGGTCTTCCTGACGCCCAATCCCGACAACATTCCGCACGCCCTGCTGCACAGCCTGAAGCACTACAAGGCCTTGCACGAGCGCATCGTCCTGGTGTCCGTCGAGATCCTCGACATTCCCCGCCGAACGGAAGGCAGTCGCCGGGTGGTGGTGGCACGTCTGGCCGACAACTTCTGGCAGGCCAGGGTGCTCTACGGTTTCATGGAACAGCCGAACCTGCCGGAGGGCCTGGGATGGTGTGCGGATTACGGCCTCACCTTTGATCCGATGGATACCTCGTTCTTCCTCGGTCGGGAAACCCTGGTGCCGCGGCTGCATTCGGAGATGTGGTCGTCATGGCGTGGAAAGATTTTTGCGGGAATGTTCCGCAATGCGGGTAGCGCGGCCAGCTTCTTCGGCCTGCCGGCCAACCGCGTGGTCGAGTTGGGTACGCAGGTGGTGCTCTAGCGCTGCAGTCCGCGCACGCGTCTCGCAGCAGATGGCTGTTGGCAGATGACTTGCGCACTCGGCGGCAAGCCTGCTATCTTCATCGGCAGCTCAACGGACTGCCACTGATGACCAGCAGACTGCTCAACTCCTGGAGCGAATACGATGCCGCGGTCCAGGAAATCCTGGACTTGACGGCCGGCACGCTCCTCGTCTTCGATGCGGACCTGTCGCCACTCAAACTCGAACGCCCGGAGAGAATCGCCGCCCTGCGTCGCCTGCTGCTCGGCGCGCGCGAGTTCAACAAGCGACTGACGATCGTCGTGCAGAAAACCGCATTCGTCAGGCAATACAGTCCGCAGTTGATGGACCTGTTGGCGGTCTACTCGCCGGCGATGACGATCATCCACGCGCCGCCGCATCTCGATGGCCTCAAGGATTCACTGCTGATCGCCGACCACCGGCACCTGCTCGTCCGTTTTCATCAGGATCACGCACGCGCCAGACTGACCATCGACGATGCGCCGGAGTGCGCACCCTGCATGCTGCGCTTCGAAGAAATCCTCGGCGCCGGTGGCGACCCGTTGAGTTCGACGACCCTGGGGTTGTAGACTGTCGCGTTCAATCCGGGACACGTCATCTTGAAGCGCTCACAAGCCAATCTGGTGTTGCTGGCCGTCGCCGTCATCTGGGGCTCGGCTTTTGTCGCGCAGGCTGAGGGCATGGCGGGGGTCGGGCCTCTGACCTTCACCGGCATTCGTTTTCTGCTCGGAACCGCCATCGTTGCTCCGCTCGCCTGGCGTGAGTGGCAAATCCTGTCGTCGCGCGGCGCTCGATTGCTACCCGCCGACGCGCTCGGCGTCGCGGTGCTCGGGGTGCTGCTGCTGCTCGGCGCGGCCCTGCAGCAGATCGGCATGATCAGCACGACGGTGACCAACGCCGGTTTTCTCACCGCCCTGTATGTGCCGCTGGTGCCACTGCTGGCCTGGCTGATTCTTGGGACAAATCCGCACTGGTCGGTCTGGCCGACGTCGATCGGTTGTCTGGCCGGAACGTGGCTGCTCTCCGGTGTCCAGGCCGTCGAGCCGGCGGTCGGCGACCTGTGGGTGATTGCCAGCAGCGTCTTCTGGGCCCTGCATGTCCTTTTTGTCGGACGTCTCGCCGAGCGTATCGCCGCGCCTTTCCTGGTGGCCTGCGGACAGTTTCTGGTTTGCGGCCTGCTCGGCCTGCTCGGCGCCGGGCTGACTGAAACGATTACGGCCTCCGGGATGCGCCAGGCGCTGCTGCCGATTGTCTATGCCGGCGTGGTTTCGGTGGCCATCGGCTTTACCGCACAGGTGGTCGGGCAGCGCTATGCGCAAGCCGCCGACGCGGCGATCATCCTCTCCGCCGAAACCGTTTTCGCCGCGCTGTTCGGCTTCCTGCTCATGGGCGACCGTCTCAACGCCAGCGGCATGGTCGGCTGCGTGCTGATTCTGACCTGCATCGTCGTTGTCCAGGTGCTGCCGCTGGCGCCGACGGCGCCCGCACTGGAGCGGCGGGACGGCCGCCGTTAGGCTGGGCCTTTCCCGGTCACGCGCCTGCGGCCGTGGCCATCAAAAACCGTGCCGCACCTGCGACAGAAACGCCTTCGCACGGTCGTGGTCGGGGTTCGAGAAGAAGCTCTCGGGCGTGGTATCTTCCAGGATCACGCCTTCGTCGAAGAAAATGATGCGGTCGGCAACTTCCCTCGCGAAACCCATCTCGTGCGTCACCACCAGCATGGTGATGCCGCTGTACGCGAGTTCGCGCATCACCGCCAGGACTTCGTTGACCATTTCCGGGTCCAGCGCCGAGGTGGGCTCGTCGAACAGCAGCACCTTCGGATCCATCGCCAGCGCACGTGCGATCGCCACCCGCTGCTGTTGGCCGCCGGACAGTTGGACCGGGTACTTGGCCGCCTGATTCTTCAGACCGACCCGTTCGAGCAGGTTGAGGGCCTTGCTTTCGGCAGCCTCGCGGCTCATCTTGCGGACCCGCATCGGCGCCAGCGCGACATTGCGCAGGATGCTCAGATGCGAGAACAGATTGAAACTCTGGAAGACCATTCCGACCTCACGGCGGATCGCGTCCAGGTTTTTCAGATTATCGTTGAGGACGATGCCGTCGATGACGATTTCGCCCGAATCATGCGTTTCGAGACGATTCAGGGTACGCAGGAAAGTCGACTTGCCGGAACCGGACGGTCCGACGATCGCTGTCACCTGTCCTTCATAGAAGGTCGCCGAAACGTCCTTCAGCGCATGGAAGGTGCCGAAGCGCTTGTCGACCTTGCGCGTCTCGATGATCGTTCGAAGGGTGCCTTCGCTGCTCATGTGATGGTCCTGGCTAACGTTTCTGGCCGACGTCGAGTTGCGCTTCCAGCGCTGCCGTGAGCGTGGTGAAGGCCGTGGTCAGGATCAGATAGATCGCGGCAATGGTGATGAACACCGGGATCGGTTGATAGCTTTCGGCCTGTACCCGGTAGCCGACCATTGTCAGTTCGACGACACTGATCGCATAGGCCAGCGAGGAATCCTTGACCAGTGAAGCCAGGTTGTTGGCCAGCGCCGGCAGGGCCACGCGCATGCTCTGCGGCAACACGACGTCCATGAAGGTCTGCAGCGGGGTCAGCCCGAGGGCGCGCGCGGCCTCGACCTGACCATGTGGTACGGCGAGGATGCCGGCGCGTACGCATTCGGTGTTGTAGGCTCCGATATTCAGCGACAAGGCAATCGCCGCGCAGGCGAAGTCGGAGAGCTCGATGCCTTCGGGCATGATCGACGGGAACGCCAGCCAGACGAAGAGAATCTGCAACAGCAAAGGGGTGCCGCGGATCAGCCAGACGTAGCTGTCGCACAGCCAGCGCAGTGGCCAGAAACTCGACAGTTTGCCGAGCCCGGCCAGGACGCCGATCAGCACGCCGGCGGTGCCGGCAATCAGCGTCAGGCCGACGGTGATCCGGGCGCCGTCGGAGAACTGCTCTGCCGCCGGTCCGATCGGCGCTGGTGCCGCCGCGAGCGGCACCGCCATGCCCCAGAGGAACAACAGCAGCCCGATCATCGCGGCGAACATCGCCCAACCCGGATATTGCCTGGTCCAGTTCATGGATCGCTACTGGCCTCAGGAACGGCAGGAAATGTCTTCTTTGAAATACTTCTCGGACAGCGCCTTGTAGGTGCCATCCTTCATCACTTCGGCAAGCCCCTGGTTGAGTTTGTCTTCCAGCGCCTTGTTGTTCTTGCGCAGGATCATCGAAACGCGTTCGACAAAGACCATTTCTCCAGCGCTGATGCCGGCATCAGGATTCTTGTCGAGCGTCGCCTTGACGGTGAACTTGTCGGAAATCCAGGCATCGACCTTCTTGGCGCGCAGCGCCGAGAAGGCTTCGGGGTCGCCCTTGTAGGTCTTGATGTTCTTCAGGCCCTTGAGTTTCTTGGCGGCATCGGCGTAGGTGGTGGCCAGTTGCACGCCGACGGTCTTGCCGGTCAG
>JAKOZI010000311.1 GCA_029780075.1 Pseudomonadota bacterium | reverse complement strand
CTGTCCAAGGACGTCAACGGCAACATCGGCTATCAGGGCCAGGGCCGTGCCCGCCTCGAAAAGCTGTTCTACCAGCGCAGCCTGTCGCTGTTGCAGTACGGCGGCGTGCTGGTCTTCATCGTCCCCGGCTACGTGCTCGACGCGGAGCTGGTCGGCTGGTTGACGCGCCACTACACCGATCTGCGCATCTACCGAGCGGTGGAAACGCAGTTCAAGCAGGTGGTGATCTTCGGACGCCGGGTGCGCCAGCGCGAGCAGGTGCCCGATGGCGTCAAGGCCGTGCGCAATCTGCTGCTGCAGGTTGGGCAAGGCGAAGTCGAAGCCGAGGAGTTGCCGAGCGATTGGCCGTTCCTGCCGTACATCGTCCCCGCTAGTCCGGCCGAGCCGGAGCATTTCTTCCGCGTGACGATGGAGCCCGAACAGTTCGCCGACGAGGTTGGTCGGCTGCAAGGTCTCTGGCCGTCTCTGGACACGCACCTGGGGGCCGCGCAGCAGTCGCTGCGTCCGCCGGCGCGTGCCTTGTCCCACTGGCATCTCGCCCTGGCTCTGGCCGCGGGTGCGATCTCGGGGGTTGTGCGCTCCAAGACCGGGCGCGTGCTCGTCGTCAAAGGTGACACCCACAAGGACAAGACGCTCCAGCGGGAGTTCACCGAACGCGAAGACGGCTCCATCGCCGAGACCCGAATCCTCACCGACAAGTTCGTGCCTGTCATCCGCGCATGGGACATGACACCTGGCTCCGCGACGCGGGGCGAGGTGTTGACCATTCGCTGATCCACCGGACGCGCTGCCGTCCTGCTGTACCACCTCGAAGGAGAAACAGCATGATCCCCAATCCGTTCAAGCGGCCTGCGCCGCACAAGCAACCGTTGTTCGCACCGAGTACGCTGAAGTTGAGCGAGAAGGTGCATTGGCTGGCCCGGCGAGGCCTGATCGACCCCTTGGCCTATGTCCAGCGCCATGTGCGCGGGGACTGGGGCGAGATCGATGAGGCCACACGCCAAGCCAACGACGTGGCGATCCAACAGGACAACCTGATGATCTCGCAGTTCAGGATCACGCCGGACCTGGCGCTGATCGTCAAGACCAGCGAGGACCACCAGACCACGGTGGTCCAGCTTCCCGAAGAGCGGGACCTGATCTGAGGTCCCACATCGTCATCTTCATCCGCCTGACGGAGCCACTTCCCTCCGCCAGGGGTGTCGTGGCTCAATGACCCATCAAGGAGGAGCCGATGGCATCGCATCGCATCGAAACCTACTGCCGGCGGCTGGCGTTCCCGATCGGAGCGCTCATCTTCAGCAGAGGTGTTGACCGCCTGGTCCGCGCGGGTCGCCTGGACCCGATTCCGTACTTCAGGCGCCACACCCGTGGCGACTGGGGTGACGTCAACGTCCAGCAATGGCACGCCAACGGCGTTGCACTTCAATCGGGCGCATCGCTGGAATCGCACTACGTGATCCATCCAGGGCTGGCCATCCGCCTCGTCACCGACGCGGAGCGCCGCGCCACTGTCATCGTGCTGCCGTCCGAAGACTGAGCACGGTTCACCCGCAGGCCACTCAGGCCAGCATCTTCAACCACCTTCGGCCACGCGCCGATTTCCTTCCCACCACGGGGCATGCCATTGCCCCGCTGGGGGTGGTGCATGCCCCATTTTTCATTGGAGCATCACCATGTCCCTCGATCTCGAAACCACTGCCGCTGACGCCGCGCCCGTACAGGGCGAACTGCTCGACGCGGAATCATCCCCTCTGACCCTGAGCCTTCAGGATTTCGTCGGCGAGTTCGGCGACGAACTGCTCGACGCCCTCAACAGCGCGAACCCGCCGGTCTATACCGGCCAACCGCAGGCCCACCGGCAACTCATCGTCGCCAGCCTCAAGCGCAAGCTGTTCCCGGCCCAGGCCGAAGTCGTCCACGCTGCCGCCGAGCTGCTGATCGACCGTGGCGAACGCGCCGCGATCGTCAATGGCGAGATGGGCTGCGGCAAGACGACCGTCGGCATCGCCACGGCCGCCGTGCTCAACGCCGAAGGCTACCGCCGTACCCTGGTCCTGTCGCCACCGCACCTGGTTTACAAGTGGCGGCGCGAGATCCAGGAGACGGTGGCGGGCGCCAAGGTGTGGGTGCTCAACGGGCCGGACACGCTCGTCAAGCTCATCAAGCTGCGTGAGCAGTTGGGTGTCCAGCCCACGGGTCAGGAGTTCTTCGTCCTGGGCCGCGTCAGGATGCGGATGGGCTTCCACTGGAAGCCCGTTTTCACCACGCGGCGCACCCGCCACGGCGACGTGGCAGCGTGCCCGGACTGCGGCACGGTCATCACCGACCTCGACGGCGAGCCGGTCAACCCGGTCGCGCTCCAAGCCGAGGAGTCCCGCAGGAAGTGCAGCCATTGCGCTGCGCCCCTGTGGACACTGATCCGCCCGCGCAGCCTGTCCGGTAGCGATCAGTCCTCGGCCGTCCTCAAAGCCTTGAAGCGCATCCCGACGATCGGGGAAGTCACCGCGCAGAAGCTGATGCAGAAGTTCGGTGACGGCTTCCTGGCCTCGATGCTGGGTGACAACATCCATGAGTTCATCAACCTCATGGACGGCAACGGCGAGCTGGTGTTTTCCGACCGTCAGGCCACGCGCATGGAACGTGCGATGGCCAACATGGAGTTCGGTTTTGGCGAGGGCGGCTATCAACCCTCGGAGTTCGTCAAACGCTACCTGCCGCAAAGCACGTTCGACCTGCTCATCGCTGATGAAGCGCATGAGTACAAGAACGGTGGCAGTGCCCAAGGCCAGGCCATGGGCGTGCTGGCGGCGAAGGCTCGCAAGACCTTGCTGCTGACCGGCACGTTGATGGGCGGCTACGGCGACGATCTCTTTTATCTGCTGTTCCGCGCCTTGCCTGGGCGGATGCTCGAAGACGGCTACCGGCCGACCACGAGCGGCAGCATGACGTCGGCCGCGATGGCGTTCATGAGGGACCACGGAGTCCTCAAGGACATCTATTCCGAGAGCACCGGCACGGCGCACAAGACCGCGAAGGGCACGAAAGTCAGTGTCAGAACGGTCAAGGCCCCGGGCTTCGGCCCCAAGGGCGTGTTGCGCTGCATCCTGCCGTTCACGATCTTCCTCAAGCTCAAGGACATCGGCGGCAATGTGCTTCCGCCGTATGACGAGGAGTTCCGCGAAGTCGCGATGGACACGGCGCAAGCCGCGGCCTACCGCGACCTGGCGGGTCGGCTGACCGCGGAGCTGAAACAGGCTCTGGCGCGACGCGATACGACGCTGCTGGGTGTGGTCCTCAACGTGCTGCTGGCCTGGCCGGATTGCTGCTTCCGGTCGGAGACGGTGGTGCATCCGCGCACGCGCGACACCCTGGCGTTTGTCCCGGCTCAGTTCAACGAGTTCGAGATCAGCCCCAAGGAGCGTGAGCTGATCGACATCTGCAAAGAGGAGAAGGCACAGGGCCGCAAGGTCCTGGCCTACACGGTCTATACCGGCACGCGCGACACGACGTCACGCCTGAAGGTACTGCTGGAACAGGAAGGTTTTCGGGTGGCGGTGCTGCGCGCAAGCGTGGATGCCAGCCGTCGCGAAGACTGGATCGCCGAGCAACTGGACCGTGGCATCGACGTGCTCATCACCAATCCCGAACTTGTCAAGACGGGGTTGGACCTGTTGGAGTTTCCGACGATCGTGTTCATGCAGTCGGGCTACAACGTATATAGCCTCCAACAGGCGGCACGCCGCTCCTGGCGCATCGGGCAGAAGCAGCCCGTGCGCGTGATCTACCTCGGCTACGCCGGTTCCTCGCAGATGACCTGCCTGGAGCTGATGGCCAAGAAGATCATGGTCTCGCAGTCCACCTCGGGCGACGTGCCCGAATCCGGGCTTGATGTCCTGAACCAGGACGGTGATTCCGTCGAGGTCGCACTGGCCCGGCAGCTTGTCGCCGCGTGATGCCTTCCACTTACGGCCCTTCGGGGCCGTTTTTTTGTCTCACGATGGCTCCAGCTCGGCGTTGCGCTGGATTTCGCCTAAGCCCGCCACAGCAGGTTTATCAAGGACGGGGATTCAAGAAGTTAGGCGCGGGCCAAGTCGCGCCCCCGAAGCTATGCTGATGGGCCATGCTTGCCGCGACCGTACGCCGGTACAGCCGCGCGAAAGCGGACATTGAAGTTGAGGCTAGGAAAAGCGAGACAATGCTTCCGCTTCGATTCGCTTAATCCAAGCGTCCTTGCAATCAGAGTACGCACGACTGTTTTCGGGATGTAGCGCTGCACATCGGCACTTCTCCCGTTCGTACTGATCTGCGAGGCTCGGCGAACTACGCAGAAGATCGCGGAAAGCGAGGTGTCTGCGGATAGCGGCGTCTCCATCCGCGAAGCAGTGAATTTGAATGAGGCGCTCACCCGTTTCAGGATCATGTAGGGTGCAATAGCGCCTTCCCTCGATGCCGTTGGCTCCGTGCCATACGTAGCCAAGGGCTTCAACGGCAGATCGTTCGCTATCCAATGCGGCCAAGTTCAGAACGACCGGCATAAGGTCGAGGATGGGCTTAGCGGCGATTCCCGGAATAGAAGTTGAGCCGATATGATGGACTTGGAGGATCGAGTCCACGCCCTGTTTAAGTCGCTCTGCTTCGTTCGCCGCTTGGTTCGCCCAGCGCGGGTCATGAGGTGCCAAACGGACAGGCATCGTTGACGGTAACATCCGGTTCCTCAAGAAGTGCGATTAAGGCTTGTCTCTCGTTGTTGGTTTTATCAGCCAGACAGATAGCCGACGAGCCACGAGATCTGACTTTCAAACCGGGACTCTGCTGTGCATTCCTCGGTTCTGACGCAGCGATCGAGCGCGTTTTGATGAACAGAATGAGCTGGCCGTCATTGGTAATCGACTCCGATACAGCGCGCTTAGCTTTCTACTGCGCCGCTCTTATATGGTTCCTAGCCCATGAAATCTCCGCTCTGCAAACTGAGCGGAAGTAGTGTGCCAAATATAACGTTTTGATTCCCTGGCGAGTTTCCCCAGGGACTCGTCACCGACCATCTTTTGTCGCTCCTAGCAAATCGGGCGCTGCCTGGTTCGCATTGTTTGCTGCCGCTCGTGGCCCGAGCGGCGATGGTGAGGGCTCGATGTTTCTGGACACCGAGCTATGTGCCCCTCTCCACCCTGGTTTCACCATCCCGAACGCCGCCTGCTGGCGGGATTTTTCGGCCTACTGTGGTCGGTGCTGGCCGGTGGCTGCGCGACGACGACTGCGCCGGTCGCGCCCGACACCATCGAGGAAGTCTCGGCCGCGCCCGAACCCGAAGCGCCCGAGTACATCCCGGTTGTGCGCTACGCCCGCTACACACTGGTCGAACTGGCCCCCATGGCGGCGCAGCGCGACCTGCTCTTGCAGACCATCGACGTGTCCATGCCCGAGGATGCCCGCGCCACGGTCGGGGATGGGGTGCGGCATGTGCTCAAGCGCAGCGGCTACAGCCTGTGCCAGAACGCGCATGCTGTGATCGAGCTGTACGCGCTGCCGTTGCCGGCGGCACACCTGCACCTCGGCCCCATGACCTTGCGCGATGCGCTGCTCACGCTGGCTGGTCCGGCCTGGGAGCTGCACGCGGATGACCGCGCGCGGCAGATTTGTTTCGAGCGGCCCGGCGACAACACCCCCGTGCCAACCGCAACCGCGGCGGTGCAGACGTTCCCGCTGGCGCCTGCGGTTTCGGGAGGCCAGCCATGAATGCCTTGCATCCCGCTCAACGCTCAACTGCCGCGGTCGTCGTACAGAGCCTGTTCTGGCTCTGGCTGATCGGCCTCAGCGTCATCGTGGCGCTCGGCTATCTGGCGATGCGCGACCAAACCGACCAGGAGCGGCTGGATTCCCGCCTGCAGCGCCTCGAAGCGCAGGCGACTGGCCTGGCCGAGACGATCGAGGCCATCCAGCAGCGCCCGGCCGTCGCAACGGCCGCTGACCTCAAGGACACCCGCCAAATCCTGGAAGCACGCGCCGCCCAGGTGGAGAAGTCGCTGAACGGCTATGCCGCCGCCGATGATCTTCAAGCACTGCGAGCGGAGATCGAGCAGATCAAGACGCGCCAGGCCGCCGCCCGCGCCGCAGCACCCGCCCAGCCGCGCGCATCACGCCCGGCCACCGCCTCCAAGGCCGAACCGCAGCCGCTGCCGTGCCGCGTCGTCGGCGCCGAGCTGCGCGCGGGCGAGCGCAGCGTGTCCGTCGCGCCGGCCAATGGGGATTTCACGCCCGACCAGCTCCAGGTGCTGCTGCCCGGTGATGCGGTCGGCCCATGGCGCTTGCAGGCCATCGAGGGCAATGCCGCGGTGTTTCAGGCCGGCGACCAGACGCGCCGCGTGGCGATTCCCTGACAGGAGCACACCCCATGAAGCCGTCGATCCTCCTTTGTGCGCTCGTCCTGGCGTCGGTGCAGTGGGCGACCTGGGCGCAGCAGCCCGCCACGGCCCCCGCGCGCAATGCACAGAGCCAGGAGCGCCCGCTGGCCGCCCTTGTGCTGGACGACCGGGCAGCCAGTGAATGGGGCCTGCAACCGCAGGAATGGGCTCGCTACCGCGAGCTGATGGACGGGCCGCTGGGCATCCAGTCGCCCAACCTGGACCCGCTGTCTGCCCTGGGTATCGAGGCCCGCACCGATGAAGAACGGCGCCGCTACGCCGAGCTGCAGGTGCAGGTGGAAGCGCGCCGCGTCGAGAAGCTGCTCGCCTACCAGCGCGCCTACGACGAGGCCTGGCAGCGCCTGAACCCCGGCATGCAGCGCGTGAACCTGCCCGACGACAAGCCAAGCGCCGGCATCGCGCGTGGCAGCGGCCGCATAGCGGTGTTCGTCAAGGACGGCTGCACGGCCTGCGGGCAGCTCGTGCAGCGCCTGCAATCCTCGGGCGCGGAGTTCGACCTGTATATGGTGGGCAGCCGCCAGGATGATGCCCGCATCCGCGACTGGGCCAAGCGCGCGCAGATCGACCCGGCGCGCGTGCGCGCCGGCAGCATCACGCTCAACCACGACGGTGGCCGCTGGCTGTCGCTGGGCCTGCCCGGCGATCTGCCCGCCGCCGTGCGCGAAGTGAACGGCCAATGGCAGCGCCAGCCGTAGCCGTACCCCTTCGCGCACTGGTGCTCGCTGCCGGCCTGTATGCCGGTGCCGCCCTGGCCCAGGAGGTTCCGCCACCGGCTTACCAACTCGCTGCCCAGCGCGCAGGCATCCCATCGACCGTGCTCTACGCCGTGGCCTTGCAGGAGAGCGGCATCCGGCGCAACGGGCGCATCGTTCCCTGGCCGTGGTCCCTCAACGTTGCCGGCCAGTCCCGCCGCTTCGCCACGCGGGCCGATGCCTGCTCTGGCTTGCAGCAGGCGATGCGCGCCACACCGCACACACGCATCGACGCGGGCCTGGGCCAGATCAACCTCGGCTACCACAAGCACCGCTTCACCAGTCCGTGCGACTTGCTGGACCCGTACCGCAATCTGGCCATTGCCGCCGAGATCCTGAAAGAGCAGCACACCCCCGGCGAGGACTGGCTGCTGGCGATCGGCCGCTACCACCGCCCCGCTGGCGGCGAGCCCGCCGCCCGCTACCGGCGCAGTGTGTCGCGCCACCTTGCCCGAGTGCAGGGCGCGCGCCCAACCGCCGCGGTACTCGCCGCGCACCAGGAGAGTTCCCCATGACCAAACCCCATCCGGCCCATCTCGCGTTCACGGGCCTGCTCATGCTGCTGGCTGGCCTGCCGTTGGCCTCGCGCGCCGGCGAACCGCTGATCGTGGTCGAAGACCGTGGCGGCACGTCGGCGCTGCCGTACTACGAAGCCCTCAACCTCCAGCCGCGCGCCGGTTCCCCGGCGCGGCCGCCCATCCCGACGCCCCGCGCTCCGGCCACGCCAGCGGACGAAGCCGCGATGCTGCCGGTGCGCAGCGCCAAGCTCACGCCCGGCACCGTCGCGCGGCGGGTGATCGAAGCGCCCGGCCTGCGGCCGTTCGTGGTCATCGGCGACGACGAGGCTTCGCGGGCGTGGTTGCAGCGCCGCGCCGCCGCTTTGCGCGAACGCGGCGCGGTCGGCCTGGTGGTCAACGTCGAGACTGCGCAGGGCCTGACGCGGCTGCGCGCCCTGGTGCCCGGCGTGCCGCTCGCGCCCGTGGCCGGCGACGACCTGGCCTATCGGCTGGGCCTGCGGCACTACCCGGCGCTGATCACGGCCACCGGCATCGAGCAATGAAGCCATGTCGGGGAAACAGCCGGTCGAGGTTCTGCTACGCCCAGCGGTGGAGCTATACACCATCGCGGCGTGTGCAGGCGCCGCGTTTCTGTGCCTGGTGGCCCCATGGTCGCTCGCGCTGAGCCCTTCGATGGGCGTCGGCAGCGCCTTGGCATTCGGTGCCTACGGCGCGATCCGCTACCGCGATGCCCGCGTCATTCTGCGCTACCGGCACAACATCCGCCGCCTGCCGCGGTACGTGATGACGAGCAAGGACGTGCCGGTCAGCCAGCAGCGCTTGTTCGTGGGGCGCGGGTTTCTCTGGGAGCAGAAGCACACCCATAGGCTGATGCAGACGTACCGGCCGGAGTTTCGCCGCTACGTCGAGCCGACGCCGGCCTACCGGCTGGCCAGGCGCCTGGAGGAACGGCTGGAGTTCGCGCCGTTCCCGCTGTCCCGGCTGCCCGCGCTCACGGGCTGGGACGTGCCTTTCAACCCCGTGCGCCCGTTGCCGCCTGTCGGCGGCCTGCCGCGCCTGCATGGCATCGAGCCCGACGAGGTGGACGTCAGCCTGCCGCTGGGGGAGCGCGTCGGACACTCGCTGGTGTTGGGCACCACGCGGGTGGGCAAGACGCGGCTGGCCGAGTTGTTCGTCACGCAGGACATCCGCCGCAAGAACGCCGCAGGCGAGCACGAGGTCGTGATCGTCATCGACCCCAAGGGGGACGCGGACCTGCTCAAGCGGATGTATGCCGAGGCCCAGCGCGCGGGCCGTGAAGGCGAGTTTTACGTCTTCCACTTGGGCTGGCCGGACATTTCGGCGCGCTACAACGCGGTGGGCCGCTTCGGCCGCATCAGCGAAGTGGCGACCCGGGTGGCGGGGCAGCTCTCCGGCGAAGGCAACAGCGCGGCGTTCCGCGAGTTCGCATGGCGCTTCGTGAACATCATTGCCCGCGCCCTGGTGGAGCTGGGGCAGCGCCCGGACTACATGCTGATCCAGCGGCACGTCATCAACATCGACGCGCTGTTCATCGAGTACGCCCAGCACTACTTCGCCAAGACTGAGCCCAAAGCCTGGGAGGTGATCGTCCAGATCGAGGCCAAGCTCAACGAGAAGAACATCCCGCGCAACATGATCGGGCGCGAGAAGCGCGTGGTGGCGCTGGAACAGTACCTCTCCCAGGCCCGCAACTACGACCCGGTTCTCGACGGCCTGCGCTCGGCGGTTCGCTACGACAAGACGTATTTCGACAAGATCGTCGCGTCGTTGCTGCCGCTGCTGGAGAAGCTCACCAGCGGGAAGATTTCCCAGCTTTTGGCCCCAAATTATTCCGACCTGGCCGACCCGCGCCCGATCTTCGATTGGATGCAGGTCATCCGAAAGCGCGCAGTCGTCTATGTGGGTCTGGACGCGCTATCCGACGCCGAGGTTGCCGCAGCGGTCGGCAATTCGATGTTCAGCGATCTCGTGTCGGTCGCCGGGCACATCTACAAGCACGGGATCGACGATGGCCTCCCGGGCGCAACGGCCGGTGCGCGCGTGCCCATCAACGTTCATGCCGATGAATTCAATGAATTGATGGGCGATGAATTCATCCCGCTAATCAACAAGGGCGGCGGTGCCGGCCTGCAAGTCACGGCGTACACGCAGACGCTCTCGGACATCGAGGCCCGCATCGGCAACCGCGCGAAGGCCGGTCAGGTGATCGGTAACTTCAACAACCTGTTCATGCTCAGGGTCAGGGAGACGGCCACGGCCGAACTGCTGACGAGGCAGTTGCCGAAGGTCGAGGTCTATACCACCACCATCGTCTCCGGCGCGACCGATAGCTCGGACATCCGTGGGGCGACGGATTTCACCAGCAACACGCAGGACCGCATCAGCATGTCCAGCGTGCCGATGATCGAGCCGTCGCACGTCGTTGGACTGCCCAAAGGCCAATGCTTCGCGCTGCTGCAGGGCGGCCAGCTTTGGAAGGTACGCATGCCGCTGCCGGCGCCGGACCCGGATGAAGTGATGCCGGCGGACCTGCAGCAACTGGCCGGGTACATGCGCCAGAGCTACAGCGAGGCCACGCAGTGGTGGGAGTTCACCAGCTCGCCGGCCTTGCAGGATGCGGCCTTGCCCGACGACCTGCTGGACGATGCCGCTGCGGCCGAGCCCGACGCGGTGGCCACCGGCGCCGACGATGGCGCGGGCAACGAGGCCGTGCCATGAAGGATGCCGCCTCGACCGCGCAGCGGGAGCAGAACCAACGCCAAGGCTTGATCGTCGGCACCCTCACCTTACCGTTCCGGTTACTCGGGGTGCTGATCGGCTCGCTGCTGTTCTCGATCGTGGTGGAGTGCGTCGGCATGCACCTGTTCTGGAAGGACCAGGGCTGGCGCCACTCCCAGCAGATGCTGCAGTACGAACTCGGGCACCTGTCCAGCCACTTCACGCGCAGCGTGGTCGTACAGGAGCCGGGACGGACGGCGCACGAGCTGGTGGACACCGGATACGAATGGGTGTTCGTGCGCTCGGGGCTGCTGGAGCACATGAGCCAGACCGCCGAGCGCGCCCGAGCGCCCAGCCACGGGCAGACCCACAACTTCCGCTACTGGATCAGCCAGGTCTATGTCTGGACCGAGAGCTACCTGATCGCTGCGGCCTTCACGACGCTCACCTTCCTGGTGCGCCTGCTGGTCTTGGTGCTCACGCTGCCGCTGATCCTCACGGCGGCATTCGTCGGCCTGATTGACGGCCTGGTGCGACGGGATGTGCGCCGGTTCGGCGCGGGCCGCGAATCCGGCTTCATCTACCACCGCGCGAAGGCCAGCCTGATGCCGTTGGCCGTGCTGCCTTGGGTCACCTATCTCGCTCTGCCCATATCGGTGCATCCTCTGGTCATCCTGCTGCCCAGCGCGGCGTTGCTGGGGATGGCAGTTAGCCTGACCGCAGGCAGCTTCAAGAAGTACTTATGAGGTGACACGGGCGGCACTGCTCTGCAAAGCCGTGTGCCGTTCATCGGTTCTGCAGGGTATCAAGAGCAGCATCCAACGCCGTAACCGCCTCGACGACCGTTCTTACCGTCGCCCGATCGAACTCATGATCGCGCTGAGCGTCGTGCACACCGCT
>JAKOZI010000228.1 GCA_029780075.1 Pseudomonadota bacterium | reverse complement strand
ATGGTCGACCGAAATGCCGCGTTCCGCCAGCATTTCCTCAAGGTCGCGATAGCTGATCGGATAGCGACAATACCAGCGCACCGCCCACAGGATCACATCACCCTGGAAATGGCGCCACTTGAAATCCGTCATCGTTCCGTCCGTCCAATCTCCGCCAAGCATGCTCAAGCTTCACGATTTTTGCAACAGAGCCCCTTCAATCGCGATATTCGGTTGACTCCGGTGCGGAAGTAAGCATATTTTCGACTTAAATCGGTTATTGTGGCGCGGTCGGTGCCATGGACGAACTGCCCGGGTGATCAGGGATCGCCTTCGAAGGGCGGTCGTCCCGGGCGAGGGCCGGTGCGCTTGCTTCGCTGAAGGGAGAGTCCGAATGAATGCTGTCGTGTCTGCTACGAAGAAATCCGATTTCGTTACGGCGCCCTTCGGGATGCCGGTCGGCGACGTGATGGAAATTATCCGGCGCGATGGCGGGATTGTTCTCGAGGGCGTGCTGTCGTGCGATGAGGTCAGGCAGGTCAACGACGAGCTCGACCCCTATCTCTACGATTATCACACCGGATCGCAGGGCGGCGACGAGCTCATGAAGGAGTTCTGGGGCGCCTTGACGAAGCGGCTCACCAATGTCGTCGTGTTGAGCCCGACCTATCGCGAACGCTTTCTCTCGCGGCCCGAACTCCATGACTATATGTCCGCCATGTTCAAGGGGGTGAGCGACAGCTTTTGGGTGCAGGCGACGCAGGCGATCGAGATCATGCCGGGCGAGAAGGCGCAGATGCTCCACCGCGACGTCGGCAACTATCCGGTTTTTACGCAATTCGGCCCGTCGGCTCCCGAAGTCACCTGCAACACGCTCCTGGCACTCGTCGATACCGACGAGGCGTGCGGGGCGACGCGCGTCATTCCCGGAAGCCATGAGTGGGACGCCGAGCGCGAATATGACGACAGCATGACGGTGCCGGCCGAGCTGAAAGCAGGCTCGATCTTCTTTTACTCGGGCAAGCTGCTTCATGGCGGCGGCGCCAACCGATCGGAGGATGTCCGGCGGCGCGTCATCGCTACCGCCTTCAACGCAGGGTTTCTCGTCCCCGAGGAGGCCTATCCCTTTACGGTCCCGCTCGAACTGGCGCGAACGATGCCCAAGCGGCTTCAGCAGGCGCTCGGTTTCCGCTCCTTTCACCAGCGCGACCCGATCGGTGGAAGCCTCTGGCAGCATAATTACGAAGAGCTCGCCGACTTTCTCGGTCTCTGACGACTAGATGCCGGGCAATGCGGCCGGACCGCTAGTGCGCCGGTGCCGGGGGCGCGAAGCGCGGCTTCTCCGCGCGAAAAGACCAAGAGAGACCTCCGGATTGCGACCGCAGATAGCCGGGCACTGCGGCTGCACGCGTGCGGCCGGAAAGGATCTGGCGCCCTGTGCAAGCCCGCCGATCTCCTCTAGTGAGAACAGGCTTGATTATCGATAAATAACGACTAAAGTTTTGGCGGTCAGGTTGGCGCTATGGCGACGACGCGTTTATTTGCTCGTTCCGGCCGCGAGGCTCTGTTGCAAAGATTGGCGGCAGTCAGAGGTAGGCTGTCGCTCTGCGCCGATCAGGCGGCTGCTGCGAAATGGTGGTTGAGCATGCCCATGGCCTCCGTCAGCGCCGAGGGCCCAATGCCAAAAGCTCTCTCCACAAGGCGCACCTCGCCCCTGATGCCGGGCTGCAGGCACCAGGGGCGAGCCTGTCCTTTGCGC
>JAKOZI010000288.1 GCA_029780075.1 Pseudomonadota bacterium | reverse complement strand
GGCGTAGTGCCGCTTGGCCGTTTCGTATTCAACATGCGCCGTGTTGATCGTGATTCCTCGCGCCTTTTCTTCCGGTGCGGCGTCAATCTGGTCATACGCCTTGGCTATCCCGCCAAATTTCTTCGCCAGTATCGTCGTGATCGCCGCCGTCAACGTGGTCTTCCCATGGTCAACGTGACCAATCGTGCCAACGTTTACGTGCGGCTTGTTGCGCTCAAATTTTCCCTTGGCCATTACCGGTACACCTCAAGACATTAGAAATTAATCAACCTACGGCACCAAACAGTGGTGCCCATGGACAGAATTGAACTGTCGACCTCTCCCTTACCAAGGGAGTGCTCTACCGCTGAGCTACATGGGCATCTCGTGAGAAGCCTGAAGCAATTCCGTGACCGCAAAGTGGAGCGGGTGAAGGGAATCGAACCCTCGTCATAAGCTTGGAAGGCTTCAGCTCTACCATTGAGCTACACCCGCAAAACCATTGCCCGAAGCACTAAACCAGCATCACCCACAGCGGCAGCTTTTGGTGGAGGGAGAAGGATTCGAACCTTCGAAGGCGGAGCCGTCAGATTTACAGTCTGATCCCGTTGGCCACTTGGGTATCCCTCCTGCTAAGAACCCGTGATTCTGAAGCTCAAAAGAAAGACTGTCAAATTTTTTTTAGCCGACCATGGCTATATTAGCGCGAGCCAAACGGCGAACGGCTTGCCTGGCAATCGGCAATCGCTCGACCAGCCCCTTCGCTCTCGGTAAAGCCCCTTGTTACTCGACGGAACGATTCGACCGTCAACACCACACTCTCATCATTTTCTCGCGGCGCGACAAAGGCGGTCAAACCTTCCGTGCGAGAACAAACCACTTCCCCGTGCTCAACGACACACGAAAGCACACGCGCCCGACGATGACGCCGAAGCGCTTTCCGGACACAAGCCCTACAATACAAAATTCAGCCTGACGGAGCACGACTTTGGACGTTTTGCCAACAGCCAACGAACCCAACGATGTCGAGTTCCATGCAGGCCAACAGAAACGTCAACTGGCGTTGCAGGCGGCAGCGGCTTTCGTTGTCGTCTCGCTCGCTTGGCCCTATTACGCCATGCGTGGCGAGGACTTACCTTGGCCGCACGCTGCCTTCGCCATCGCCGCTGTCGCACTACTGTTGGCCAGCCTTAGCCACCAGCGTTGGTGGTGGCGACTGATCCATGCGGCATTCGCGCCGCTGGCCTGGAGCGTTTCTCAACTCTCCATCGATCTGAGCTTCCCCCGAAATTTCGTCTGCCAAGGGTGACCTAAAATTGTCGTCACTTTTGGAAGGCAGGAAATGAAGATACCGAAGCAGGCATACACGACCGAGTTCAAGGAACTGGCGGTCAAGCGCGTCAAGGACGGGCAAAGCGTAGGCATGGTTTGCAGGGAACTCGGGCTGAGCGACCAGACCTTGCGCAACTGG
>JAKOZI010000284.1 GCA_029780075.1 Pseudomonadota bacterium | reverse complement strand
CGCATCATCGACCGAGACATCCCCGATCAAGGCGTCCACGTGCGTCGGCCCGAGACGCTCCGGCGGTGGATGGCGGCGTATGCCGCGGCCAGCTCGACGTCCGCGAGCTACACGACCCTCCTCGATGCGGCCAGCGCCGGTGAGGCCGACAAGCCGGCCAAGACCACGACGATTGCGTACCGCGACCTGCTGACCCAGATCCGGATCCTCGACCCGGTCCCAGCCTGGCTGCCGCAGGGCAGTGAGCACTCCCGTCTCAAGGTGGCGCCCAAGCACCAGCTCGCTGACCCGGCGCTGGCCGCGCGGCTGCTCAATCACACGCCGGAGACGTTGATCCAACCTCGGGCCGGATCCGCCGAGCTGCTCGGGCAGCTCTTCGAGTCCCTCGCCACCTTGACGGTCAGAGCCGCCGCTCAGGCCAAGGAGTCCTCCGTCGTCCCCCTTGCGCTGCTTGGCTGACAGACGTGGTCGGGTCGAATCGATCGGGTTGCGGCGCGGTGGGGCCCGGCTGAGAACTCATTGCTTCGACCCCGGCGTGGGCAGGGCGGCATACCAACGTCCACAGTGACTATCGACTGCGGACTCACTCCCACCCAGGAACTCAGCGCCGCGGTGCTCGAAGAGGGCTAAATCGCCTCCCGCAGGAACTCGTGCCATATGTTTTCGTCATGACAACTAGCCTCGCCAATATCCCTTGGCACGATCCGGCCTGGCGGGTTGGCTCTGACAACCCCCTGCAAGCGGGGCTGAGACTTCAGCAGGGTTGGTGGCGTCAGGTATGCCGCGAAATCCCTGATGCGGGGCGGCTGCACCTGCCGCCCAAGCCGGCGGGACCCCGCAATCCGCTGGTGGTCTCGATGCTGCCGGAGACCACCGTTGGTTTCACGCCCAACCTGATGTGGCCTGCGGCCGTCAAGGCCTACAAAGTGCCAGATCCGGAATTCAAATCGGGTGCTGGAATCATCAACGAAGATCGGTTGCGCCGGAACCTGCTCTCGTCGCAACCCCTGTGCTTCAACCTCTTCGGGTACCTCAGCAAGGTGGACAAGAACGCGCTCCTGCCCTGGGTGCGCACCTACGCGCCGCGAGCCACGTCCATCTCCCGAATCTGGTTGGAATACGCCCCCACAGCGGAGGACCTGGGTGGCGACCCGCTGGGCGGCTCGGCCTTCGACGCCTTCGTCGAGTACCTGCTGCCAGATGAGTCAAGAGGCTTCATCGGCATCGAAACCAAGTACCACGAGAACCTCGCCAAGGGCCTGAACATCCCCCCAGAGGGAAGCCGTACCCGTGAAAAATACGCGAAAGCGACACAGCTCCGCGGAGCCTGGCGGGTGGGCGCCGCGGTAGAGCTGGTCTCGCATCGAAAGAACCTGCAGTTCTGGTACAACCAGCTCCTCGCCCAGCGGACCTGCGAGTTCGTCAGGGACGCCAACGGCGCGCCCTGCACGGAGTTCACCCAAGTGGTCGTCGCCTGCCGGCAAGATGAGAGCGCCAAGGCGGTGGTTCGCGCCGTCGCCGACCAGCTGGCCGAGGGGCACGAAGGAACTCTTCGTTTCTGTGCCATCGATGACGTTCTCGACTCTGTCACGGGTCACGACGACTGGAAGCGCGAGTTCCGGCAACGCTACACAGACTTCACACCCATTCAAGAGCACCTCGCGCCAGGCTCGCCCCTCAAGACGGGGTAGGGGCGGCACTCTGCCGCATACGCGGCCCTGGCCCGGGCGAACCCCAACCCGTGTAGACGGAATAGTCTACACGACGTACCGTTGGCACATGGCTGACAGCACGACGATACGGATCAGCAGGGACACGCATGCGCAGGTGACCCGGTTGGCGGCCGAGCGCCACGAAACGATCGACGAGACGGTCCGCAGCGCCATCCGCGCGCTCCGTCAGGATGCGATGGCGCGCGACCTCGCCGCTGGCCTTACTGAAGAAGAGACGGCATGGCTCGATGTTGACGCCGGGTGACGTGGTCGAGCTCGACCTAGGTATGCCGGCTGGCAGCGAGGCGGGATCACGTCGCCCCGCCATCGTGGTGACCGCGGCGCGGGTGCTGAACGGGGGACCCAACGTCGTGCAGGTCGTGCCCCTGACCCGCACGATCCGCACGAGCGGCGCTGAAGTGGTCATCGATCCCGACGAGGGCAACCGGCTGGCAGTGCGGTCGTCGGCGCAGTGTCAGCTCGTGCGTTCCGTGGCCACGGCGCGCATTCGCGAGCGCACCGGCAATGTCGGCCCAGTCGCTCTCGGCGAGGTTCGCGAAACGCTCGCGCTGCTGCTGGACCTCTGACGCCAGACGACGGCACCGAAGGGCTCGCGTTGGACACCTCCAGGTGTCGGTAACGCTCCGCAGACCCCGCCACTCCTGCGACGGAAGCCGTCCGAAGGGGCAGCGTCGGCGCGGCGCGCGGCATACCGAATGCCGTTGGTGGCCACCCGCGCGCACTCGCACGCTCAGGTATGCCGCCCGCGGCCGACCAATGGCATTCCTTGTGCTCAGCCCGCCCTCGCTGCCACGCCCACTAGCCTGAGCGCGTGAGCGACCCCCGGCCCCATTCCGTCCTGCTG
>JAKOZI010000270.1 GCA_029780075.1 Pseudomonadota bacterium | reverse complement strand
TGTCCGGCGTCAGCGCCAATGGCACAGATTTGAGGTTGTGAATTAAGGAGGATTTGGGCTTCGTCGTAGTGACGAAGGAACGAAGATGAAGCCCAAATCCTCCTTGAAAAAATCGGTGAAGGCTCCTGCGGAGCAGGTGGTGAAGGACATCCGGCGGGCGACACGCCGGCACTTCTCTGCCGAGGATAAAATCCGGATCGTGCTTGAAGGCCTGCGCGGCGATGACAGCATTGCTGAACTGTGCCGCAAGGAAGGGATCGCCCAGAGCCTGTACTACACCTGGTCGAAGGAGTTCATGGAAGCGGGCAAGCGCCGGCTCGCCGGCGATACCGCCCGTGCCGCAACCACCGGCGAGGTCCAGGATCTGCGCCGGGAAGCCCGTGCGCTGAAGGAATGCGTGGCCGACCTGACCCTCGAGAACCGCCTGCTTAAAAAAAGCATGATCGCGGATGGGGGCGACGACGAATGAGATACCCTGCATCCGAGAAGCTGGAGATCATCCGGATCGTCGAACAGTCGCACCTCCCGGCCTGGCGCACGCTGGAGCAGTTGGGCATCCCGCGCCGGACCTTCTATCGCTGGTACGACCGCTATCTCGAAGGCGGCCCGGAGGCGTTGGAGGATCGGCCATCGGCCCCGCGCCGGGTGTGGAACCGCATCGGCGACGATATCCAGCAGCAGATCATCGACATGGCGCTGGATACAACCGATCTGTCGCCCCGCGAACTGGCGGTGCGCTTCACCGACGAGAAGCGCTACTTCGTGTCGGAGGCCACGGTTTATCGCCTGCTCAAGGCCCATGATCTGATTACCAGCCCGGCCTTCGTCGTGATCAGGGCAGCCGATGCGTTCCACACCAAGACGACGCGGCCGAACGAAATGTGGCAGACCGACTTCACCTACTTCAAGATCATTGGCTGGGGCTGGGTCTATCTGTCGACCGTGCTCGACGACTTCTCGCGCTACATCATCGCCTGGAAGCTGTGCACCAACATGCGAGCCGAGGATGTCACCAACACGCTGGACCTCGCGCTCGAGGCCTCGGGTTGCGACAGCGCAACGGTGCTGCACAAGCCTCGGCTGCTGTCGGATAATGGCCCGAGCTACATCGCGGGTGAACTGGCGGAATATATCGAGGCCCGGAAAATGAGCCATGTGCGCGGCGCTCCGATGCATCCCCAGACCCAGGGCAAGATCGAGCGCTGGCATCAGACCCTCAAGAATCGCATCCTGCTCGAAAATTACTTCCTGCCCGGTGACCTTGAGGCCCAGATCGAAGCCTTCGTCGAGCATTATAACCACCGACGTTACCACGAGAGCCTGAACAACGTGACGCCCGCCGACGCCTACTTCGGCAGGGCCGATGCCATCATCAAACAGCGCGAAAGGATCAAACGGAAGACCATCGAACATCGCCGCTTGCTCCACCGCAAGATCGCCGCTTAATATCAACCCCAGGACGAGGCCCGCACTCCGCTAAT
>JAKOZI010000267.1 GCA_029780075.1 Pseudomonadota bacterium | reverse complement strand
ATATTCCTTTCCAGATACGCAAGTATCTTCAGGACTCCCGAAAGCACTTCGTCGTTGTTCATGGAACCCGATACGTCGACGGCAAAGGCTATATCCAGCTTTCTGTCGGCCTTCTCGAACTGTACGACCGAGTTGCCCGTCATGACCTGCGTGAGCATCTCTATGGGCGGGATCTTCTCCCTGACCTGCCGGCCTTCACGTATCTTGTTCTTCAATAGCAGGGATATCCCCACGTACCACGGCTCCGGCTTGGGACGGAAGTACCTGTTGCACAACTCTATCAGTATGGAAGTCCCGAGAGCGCTGTTTCCCGCATGGCGCATGGCATCCTGCATTTCCTTCCTGATGTCCTGCATTACCCTGTCGAGCTTTCGGTCCATAACGCGACCGTTTTCCTTCATGTTCTCGGCAATTTGGTCGTGATCGTCTATCGTGGTGTCGCCGTCCAGCATCCTTTGGACGATCTCGTTTAAGGCTTTGTCCGCTTCCGACTCTTCGTCGGGGTCTTCGTCCCGTCCGCCTTGTCTCCCGTCCCGTTCGGTACCATCGGATTTCTCTTCGGTTTCTTGGTCTTCGGTTTCTTGGTCTTCGGACGTATCCGCCGGATTTTCGTCGGAACGTTCGTCGGAGTCCCGTTTCCCGGACTGAGATTGTTCGGGTTCGTCCGAATCTTGATCCAGGTAATCTATGTCTTCCCAGTTGAAATCGGAGTCGGATCGATCGCCTTCCGAACCGTCTTCGCGCCGTTCGCTTTCTTGGTCGTCCCGTCCTTCGTCGGCAGGAAACTCCGAATCGGAACGTTCGGATTGACCGTCCTGTTTGTTCGAACGGCTTGAGCTTTTCGAACCGGAAACGCCTTTACCGCCGTTTTGTTGCGACTTCTTCTCTTCGGCATCCCGTTCTTGGTCCTGCTCTTGGTCCCGTTCTTGGTCCTGTTCCCGCTCTTCTTGCTTACGTTCGTCACGTCGCTTGTCTTTCCGTTGCCTGTCGTTTTGTCCTTCGTCCTTTTGGTCGTCCTGCCATCGGTCGGGTTTGTCTTTTTTGTTTTTCTTGCCGAACTTCTCGTCGTACTCGGGATAAAGGCTGCGAAACAGCTCTATCGAACGGTAAAATCCGTCGGGATATTCCTTTATCTCAACGCCGAGAGCTTGAGCCATCTTCTCGTTCATTTTATTGCATACTTCCACAAACAACTGCGTCCACGTCTTTTCGATCTCGCCTTCGTAAAAGCAGAGATGCCCCATCAATACGAAAACGCCGTTTTTGTCCTTTTTTACTATCGGGTTGCCGTCTTTGTCCCTTTTCGTGAAGGTCTTGACGACCTTGCTTTCGCCGAACTCCTTCTTCAGCCTTGCGTTGATCACGGCGTCCTGA
>JAKOZI010000258.1 GCA_029780075.1 Pseudomonadota bacterium | reverse complement strand
CTCAACGGTCGCACGTGGTTGAGCGAATTCCAGAAGGCCTCGGCAGTTTGCCCCGACAGTGTGCGTCCCGAGGCGTCGGTGATCGTCCCCGAGATCATCACCGGCCAGCGTCTCCCGACAGTTTCGAAATGCTGCTCGATGGCGAACAGGGCCGCCTTGGCGTTAAGCGTGTCGAAAACGGTTTCGACCAGCAGGATGTCGGCGCCACCTTCGCAGAGTCCACGCACGGCCTCGGCGTAGTTGTCCACCAGTTCATCGAAGCTGGTGTTGCGGTAGCCCGGATCGTTGACATCCGGCGAAATCGACGCGGTGCGCGAGGTCGGTCCGATGACGCCGGCGACAAAGCGTGGCTTGGCCGGGTTGAGCGCCGTGAATTCGTCGCATACCGCGCGTGCCAGTCGTGCGCCAGCGACGTTCAGCTCATGGACGATGGTTTCGAGATGGTAATCGGCCTGCGAAACACGAGTCGCGTTGAAGGTGTTGGTCTCGATGATGTCGGCTCCGGCCACCAGGTATTCTCCGTGGATCGCGCGGATCAGTTCCGGCCGGGTCAGCAGCAGCAGGTCGTTGTTGCCTTTCAGGTCGTGCGCATGCGCGACGAAACGCGCTCCGCGGTAGTCGGCTTCCTGCAGGCCGTGGCGCTGGATCATCGTGCCCATTGCGCCATCGAGGACCAGGATGTGCTGTTCGAGGCGTGCGGTCAGTTCGGCGGTACGGTCAGGCGGCATGGTCATCTCTTGGTCGGTTCTCTGGTCTGTTGAGGCTCGGCAAAGCAGCAATGCGTTGGCGAAAATCAGGGGAGGAGTGCTGCCTCGCCGCGGGTTTCGACGACTGGCGTGACGGTGACGGCGACATCGAGTTCGTGGGCGTCACCCCCGAGAATGATCCCGCGCAGCGGCGAGACGTCGGCGAAGTCGCGGCCCCAGGCCAGGGTGATGTGCTGCGTGTCGGGCAGCAGGTTATTGGTCGGATCGAAGTCTACCCAGCGCCCGCCATCGAGTTCCGGGCAGAACACTGAAACCCAGGCATGCGAGGCGTCGGCACCGACCATGCGCGGTTGTCCGGGTGGCGGTTGGGTCAGCAGATAACCGCTCACGTAGCGCGCGGCGAGTCCCTGCGAGCGCAGACAGGAGAGCATCAGGTGCGCGAAATCCTGGCAGACACCACGCTTTTCGGCGAGAACCTTGAGCACCGGGGTGGCGACGGTGGTTGCCTCGGGATCGAAGTCGAACTCGTCGTAGATACGGCGCATCAGCGCCAGCACCGCATCGAGGACGGGTCTTCCGGGTGTAAAGGACGGACGCGCGTAGCTGGCGAACTCGTGCTTCACCCGGACATAGGGGGATTCGAACTGAAAGCGGCTGGCGTCGAGCAGGACCGGACGCGAACCATAGGCCAATGCTTCGCGCACCGTTTCCCACGACGGCGAGGGGCCTGCCGGCAGCGCCCGATCGGCCAGCGCCGGCAGGTGCGGCAGCACGTCGATGGTGCTCTCGGCATGAACGCAGAGGCTGCGATGGGGAAATTCGATGGCCAGCTCCCTGACCGGATTGCCGAAGCAGTCGTTGCGCTCGCGCGCGGCGGTGACTTCCGGTTTGACGCTGATCCGATGTGCCAGGCAACGCTGCCAGGAGCAGTCACGCGGCGTCAGGTGCAGGAGTTGGCGGGACAGCGAAACCGGGGTTTCGTAGCTGTAGCGGGTTTCGTGCACGATGTGATAGCGGGCGGCGAACGGGCTCACGGCGATCACGAGGCGAAGGTCTGCCGGCTGACGTCGCCGACATGGCTGAAATAGCGCATGGCCAGGCGATCCGAAAGCGTTGCCGCAGCGAGTGCGGTTCCGCTGAGCAGTCCGGCCAGTTCGAGGCATGGGCCGCAAGCCGAGCATTCGCTGAAGGTCTGCCCCTCGAAACTGCCCAGGTCGAAGGCCTGCAGGCGCGTCAGCGCCTGCGGCAGGGCTTCGTCGCGCGGACCACCGAGCAGTCGCGCCAGGTTGTCGAGGTAACGCACCAGGAACTGCAACTGGAATGCCACCGAATGCGGGTTGCCGTCGTCGAAAACGATCAGATCCAGCGCCGGCAGAAGTTGTGGCTGGATCATGTAGCGCGAGCGGTAAGTGATGATGCTGTCGGTCAGTTCCAGCAACCATTCAAGGCTGCCGGCGGCACGCGTCGATGGCAGGCGCAGGAAGCCGGCGACGGCGTTGGCGAGGAAAACCAGTCGTTCGATACGTCGGCCAATAATCAGGAAGCGCCAGCCGTCGTCGCGGGTCATGTTGTCCATCGCGAAACCGGCGAGTGACGAAGAAGTGAGCAACACCTGATCGAGAAAGGCGAGCGCCTCGCCGAGCTCCGGTTGCGCGTCTTCGCCGGTCAGCGTCTCGCTGTACTGCTGCAGTTGATGCTGCAGACGATTGATCGCATGCCAGTTGTCGAGCGAGAAGCGCTCGCGTACCTGCGTCGCGACCCACAACAGGCGGCGGATGTCGCCTGCGAGACCCTCGCCCCACTCCTTGCTGCAGACGGCGTTAATCATCTGCGCATCCAGGGGCAGTGCTGCGGCGGCTTTTCTTGCCTTCGCAGCGGCGTGGGTTTCGGCCTCGCTGGTCGGCAGCAGTTGCATGGTACGACAGAGGTCGAGGGCCGAGTTGAGTGCCGGCAGCGTATCGGCGCCGGCATCGACCAGGCGTGACAGGGCGACGCGCAGGAGGCGCGACGTCTTGTCACAACGTTCCGCATAGCGCCCGAACCAGTACAGGTTTTCGACCACTCGCGACGACAGATTGCGGCCGCCGCGCACGATGTCGGCCTTGCCGACCGACTGTTTGAGCAGGCTGAAGGTGTTGACCGCGGCGTCGGTGAGCACCCAGGT
The DNA here is from genome assembly GCA_029780075.1 of Pseudomonadota bacterium. Taxonomy (GTDB): domain Bacteria; phylum Pseudomonadota; class Gammaproteobacteria; order Burkholderiales; family Rhodocyclaceae; genus Accumulibacter. Next base: position 21,224 of record JAKOZI010000258.1, on the reverse strand, counting down.
GTCCTTGCTCGATCCGCCGCGTTGCATCGAGATGACCCGTGCATTCGACGCGGCGGAAACGCGCGTCAGGCCGCCGGGCATCACCACGTGGCCACTCGGGGTGGCGGCGACAAAGACGCGCAGGCCAACACCACGTGGCAGCAGGCGCCGCGCGTGACTGGTGCTCCATGCCGGTGCTTCGGAAAAATTCACCAACTCCTGTGCGACATAGGCCTGCGGCCGGGCCCGCAGGCGGGCGATCATCTCCTCGCGTTTGCTGCCGTGCAGTTCGTTGCCGAAAACCGGATCGAAGCGTTGAGAAGGGTACGAGCCCTTGATCACCAGTTCGTCGAGGTGTTCGATGGTAAACGCCAGCGCAGCCCGCTCGCCGCACCACCAGGTCGCTACCGAAGGCATTGCCAGCGGCTCGCCGAGCAGCTTCCTGCAGGCGCCGGGCAGGAATCCCGGCAGTGCGGCAGACTCGATCAGGCCACTGCCGAGGGCATTGGCGACCAGGACATTGCCGGCGCGCACGGCCTGCAGCAGGCCCGGAATGCCGAGCGCCGAATCGCCGCGCAGTTCGAGCGGATCGCAGTAGTCGTCATCCAGCCGGCGGAGCAGCGCATGCACACGCCGCAAGCCGCTGAGCGTTCGGAGATAGACGCAATCGCCGCGCACCGTCAGGTCCTGTCCCTCGACCAGGGGAAAACCGAGGTAGCGCGCCAGATAGGCGTGTTCGAAGTAGGTTTCGTTGTAGGGGCCCGGCGTCAGCAGGACGATCAGCGGCGCTTCGCCGGTACGCGGGGCCCAGTGGGCGAGACTGTCCTGGAGTTGGCGGAAGAACGAGGCGAGATGCTGGACGTGCAGGTCGCGGAACTGCTCGGGGAAAACGCGGCCGACAATGGTCCGGTTTTCGAGCGCATAGCCGGCACCCGATGGGGCTTGCGTGCGGTCGGCAATCACCCACCAGCGGCCGTCTGGCGAGCGCGCGAGGTCGGCGGCGTAGAGATGCAGATAGGTCTCACCGGGCGGTCTGATCCCCTGGCAGGGCCAGAGGAAATTGTTGTGACCGAAGACCAGCGCCGCCGGCAGGCTGCCATCGTTGATCAGGGTCTGCGGCCCATACAGATCCTTGAGCACGGCATTGAGCAGGCGTGCACGCTGCGTCACGGCGCCGGCCAACTCCTGCCACTCGCCGGGCGAGAGGATCAGCGGCAGCGGATCGAGTTCCCATGGCCGGTCGGCGCCTTGTGGGTCGGCGTAGACGTTGTAGGTGACGCCGTTCTCGAGGATGCGGCGCCGCACGTAATCGAGTCGGTGCCGCATCTGCTCGGGGGTTGCCGCAGCGAGGTGGGCCAGGAACGGTTGCCAGGACGGACGCACGCTACCGTCCTCGGCGAGCATCTCGTCGAAACGATCGTTTTTTGTCTGATAGCTCGAAAGCAGGGATTGCGGCATGCAGGATGCGGGCGCGGGCTACACCCGCGCCCTGTGGTTTCAGGATCTCCGCAAGTCTAACGTAAACGGGAAGCCAGCATTCGCCGGTGCGGGCTGTACGTCGATCGTGCCGGGGGTATGGCCGAAGGGAATGAAGCGTGCCAGACGGCGACCTTCGGCTTCGTTGGCGTTGACTGGGTAGCGGTCGGGGTTGCGCCCACCGGGGTGTTCGACGTGATACTGGCAGCCGCCGAGCGAGCGTTTCATCCAGGTGTCGACCAGATCGAAGACCAGCGGGACGTGCACCCCGATCGTCGGGTGCAAGGCCGATGGCGGGTGCCAGGCGCGGTAACGCACGCCGGCGACAAACTCGCCGGTCTTGCCCGTCGAGCGCATTGGCAGGGCGCGGCCGTTGCAGGTCACGACGTAGCGGTCGTCGGCCATGCCGGTCACCTTGAGCTGCAGGCGCTCCAAAGACGAGTCGACGTAGCGTACCGTCGCCCCGACCGCGCCCTGTTCGCCCATCACATGCCAGGGCTCGAGGGCATGCCGTAGTTCCAGTTCGATGCCTTGTGCCGAAATGCTGCCATGCAGCGGGAAGCGGAACTCGAAATGTGGTGCGAACCACGCGCTTTCGAGCGGGTAACCGGCGGCGCGCAAGTCGCTGATCACGTCGTCGAAATCCTGCTGGACGAAATGCGGCAGCATGAAACGGTCGTGCAGTTCGGTACCCCAGCGCAGCAGCCGGTCCGGTGCGTAGGGGGTGCGCCAGAAGCGGGCGATCAGCGCCCGCAGCAGCAACTGTTGCGCGAGCGACATGCGCGCGTGCGGTGGCATCTCGAAGGCGCGCATTTCAAGCAGGCCGAGGCGGCCGGTAGGGCCGTCGGGCGAGTAGAGCTTGTCGATGCAGAACTCTGCGCGGTGCGTGTTGCCCGACGAGTCGATCAGCAGATTGCGCAGCACGCGGTCGATGATCCACGGAGCGACGCACACCGCGGCGTCGGCGCCCGGCTGCGGGAACTGGCTGAAGGCGATCTCCAGTTCGTACACCGAATCGTTGCGTGCTTCATCGACGCGCGGTGACTGGCTGGTCGGGCCGATGAACAGGCCCGAAAAGAGATACGAGAGCGCAGGATGGTTGTGCCAGTAACTGATCAGGCTGCGCAACAGGTCGGGTCGTCGCAGGAAAGGTGAATCGAGTGTCGTGGGTCCCCCGAAGACGAAGTGGTTGCCGCCGCCGGTACCGGTATGGCGACCGTCAAGCATGAACTTCTCGGTGCACAGGCGGGACAGATGTGCGGCTTCATAAAGATGCGTGGTACGTTCGACAAGCTCGTCCCAGGTAGCGGACGGCTGGATGTTGACTTCGATCACGCCGGGATCGGGTGTTACGCGGAAGTTGGTCAGGCGCGGGTCGGACGGCGGCTCGTAACCTTCGAGGATCACCGGCGTGGCGAGGATTTCGGCGGTGGCTTCGACGGCGCTGACGAGTTCGAGGTAGTCATCGAGCGTCTCGGTCGGCGGCATGAAAATGTACAAGACACCATTGCGCGCCTGTGCAGAAAACGACGTGCGGGTGACCGATACCGCCGACGCGCCGTCCTGTGGCGGCACTTCGGCTGCATGCAGGAACGCTCCCTCGATACGCTCGATGCCCTGCGCGGCGAAGTGTTCGCCGGTGACCGCGGCTTCCTCTGCACCGGCATCCTGGCTGCGGCTGATCGCGCACTGCGCCTGGATTTCGGCGTGGGCGGGCAGCGGCGCGAAGGTTTGCGTCGGATCAGGGGTGTGGATATAGGGATAGTCGGCCTTCGCCACCCAGGGTTGTGAGTCGAGCGGCAAGCGGTAACCGATCGGCGAATCACCCGGGACCAGGAAGCAGCGGCCGGTGCGCAGGAACCACTGTCCGCTTTGCCAGCCGCCCTGCGGCCGGCGCTTCAGCGGCAGCACGTAACCGATCACCCGATCGAGTCCCTGGTGGAAGATTTTCGCCAGGCGTTCTCGTTCCAGTGGGTCGTCCAGACGGGCATTCGACACGTCGACGTTGATCGGCAGGCGGTGCTCGCGCCACAGGTAATAATAAACATCCTCGCAGGCGGGAAAGACGTGCCCCGGGTTGACCGCCAGTACTTCGGCGAGTTGCCGCAGGAAACGGCCGGCGAGGACCTCGTCGGCACCATCGTCACGGCTTTCGTCGGCATACAGCGCGGGATTTTTCCATACCGGCTGGCCGTCTCGCCGCCAGAAGCAGTTCAGCGACCAGCGCGGCAATTGCTCGCCGGGATACCATTTGCCCTGGCCGAAGTGCTGCAGCCCCTGCGGAGCGTATTTTGCACGCAGCCGCTGAAAGACTTCGGCGGCGCGCAGGCGCTTGGTCGGCCCGAGGGCGTCGATATTCCACTCGGCCCCGTCGTGGTCGTCGATGGAGACGAAGGTGGGTTCGCCGCCCATGGTCAGGCGAACGTCACCACTGACCAACTCGGCATCGATCTGGTGGCCGAGCGCCTCAATCGCCAGCCACTGCTGTTCGTCATAAGGCCTGGTGACCCGCGGCGCTTCCCAGACGCGCTCGATCTTCATGTGGTGCTCGAACTCGCACTTGCATTCCTCAGTGAAACCGGTGATCGGTGATGCCGACGACGGTTGCGGCGAGCACGCCAGCGGGATGTGTCCTTCGCCGGCAAACAGCCCCGAGGTCGGGTCGAGACCGATCCAGCCGGCGCCCGGCAGGTACACCTCGCACCAGGCATGCAGGTCGGTGAAGTCGTGATCGGTTCCCGAAGGGCCGTCGAGTGATTTCACGTCGGGCACCAGCTGGATCAGGTAGCCCGAGACAAAGCGCGCTGCCAGACCGAGGTGACGCAAGAGTTGCACCAGCAGCCAGGCTGAATCGCGGCACGAGCCACGTGCCAGTTGCAGCGTCTCCTCGGGCGTCTGTACGCCGGGTTCAAGGCGGATGACGTAGCCGACGGCGTGCTGTACCTGGCGGTTGAGGTCGACCAGAAAATCGACGCTGGCCTGCGGCGTCGACGGGATCGTTTCGAGGAGGTCACGCAGCAAGGGTGTCAGCGGCAGGCAGTTCAGGTAGGGTTCGAGTTCTTCCTGTTGCCAGGCCTCGTACTTGAAAGGAAACGTCGTCGCATAGGGTTCGGGAAAGAAGTCGAACGGGTTGATTACCGACATGCTGGCGATGAGATCGACCTCGACGCAGAACTCGCGTGTCTTCTCCGGAAAGACCAGGCGCGCCAGATAGTTGGCCTGCGGGTCCTGCTGCCAGTTGATGAAATGCTGCCCCGGGGTGACCTTCAGCGAGTAGCTGAGGATCGGCGTGCGCGAGTGCGGCGCTGGCCGCAGGCGAACGACCTGCGGCGAGAGCGTGATCAGGCGGTCGTAGCGATAGTGAGTTACGTGGTTGAGGGCAACATGTATGGACACGGTCAACTCCAGGGCAAAAGTTCATTGGCTTTCAAGCAAGAACCGATCCATGCTTGAGCCGTCGTGAAGGCGCGATAACTGCATTGTGGCACTTCAATGGGGCGTGCTGCAGCGTCGCTGACTCAGACCAGCAAATGCTTCAGCAAATCCGTTTCCAGCTTGACCCGCCCGGCGCTTTCCTCGAGATGCCCGCCGCTGATCAGGAAGGTGTCTTCGACCCGCTCACCGAGGGTGGCGATCTTGGCGGTGTGCAGGTTGGCGCCGTGGTCGGCGAGTTTTCTGGCGATGACGAACAGCAGGCCGGGTCGATCGGCGGCAACGACGCTCAGCACGAAGAGCTTGCCGGTCTCGTCCGCTTCCAGGCTGACCAGGGGTTGAATGCTCACCTGTGGCTGGATCGGGAAATGTTTGACCTGCCGCGAGATGCGCCCGTTGGCGGGTACGTCTGCCGGTGCCTGCCGCAGCAGGCGCTCGCCGAGCTCGTGTTCGATGTAGCTGATCATCGCACGGTCGCTGTCACGGCCACTGACGTCGAGCAGCATGAAGGTGTCGAGCGCATACCCATGGCGCGTGGTATGGATTTTGGCGTCGACGATGCTGTAGCCGGCACGGCTGAAGAAGCCGACCATGCGTACGAACAGGTCAGGCTGGTCGTGCGTGTAGACCATCACTTCGAGCCCGGCGCCGAGCGAATTGATGCGTGCCCGCACCAGCGGCTGATCGATCTCGATCCGCTCGTGCAGGGCGCACGCGTGCCAGGCAATTTCTTCGGCCGACTGGCGCAGGAAATACACCGTGTCGAGTTGTTGCCAGAGGCCTTCGTGCGCCTTCTCGGACAGCGCGAAAAAGCGCATCAGGCGCATTGCCTCCTGTTGACGCTGGGCAATGATGCCCTGGGTCATCAGGGTACTATCATTGGACAGAAGGAAGCGCCGGGTGGCGTTGAACAGTTGCTCCAGCAGTTGTCCTTTCCAGGCGTTCCAGACCTTCGGGCTGGTACCGCGGATATCGGCAACGGTCAGCAGGTAGAGCGCGATCAAATGCCGCTCGTCGCCGACGATAGCGGCAAAGCGGGCGACCACGCCAGGGTCGGAGATATCCTGCTTCTGGGCGACGCTGGACATCAGCAGGTGGCGGCGGACCAGCCAGACGACCAGTTCGGTGTCTGCCGCCGCCAGGCCGTGGTCCTCGCAGAACTCCTGCGCATCGACCGCCCCGAGTTCGGAATGATCACCACCCCGCCCCTTGGCGATATCGTGAAACAGGGCGGCAATATAGAGTACCCAGGGGTTTCCCAGGTCGCTGAGCAGGCGACTGCAGAACGGGTATTCGTGAGCGAACTCTTCCATCGAGAAACGGCGCAGCCGGCGTACCACCTGCAGGATGTGCTGGTCGACAGTGTATACGTGGAACAGATCGTGTTGCATCTGACCGACGATACGTCCGAAACCCGGCAGGTAGCGACCCAGGACGCCAAGCTGGTTCATGCGCCGGAACTCCTGGACCAGGCGACGGCCTTGCTTGAAGAGCTGCAGGAAATGCTGCCGGTTCTCGGGCTGGCGACGGAAATCGTCGTCGATCAGATGACGTGCGCGCCACAGCGCACGCTGCGTACGCGCACTCATGCCCTGCAGTTCGGCATGTTGCTGTAGCAGCAGAAAGGCTTCGAGGAGGGCGCCGGGGTTGTGGTTGAAAACATCCTCGTGCACCACGTCGAGGAACTCGTTGGTATTCTGGAAGCGTTCGTTGATCGGTTGCGGTGGGCCTTCCGGCGGTGGGAAAAGCGCCGCGCCGATGTTCTGCAAAACGATCGCATTGATCTGGGTGACCGCCTTCGCCGTCCGGTAGTAGCGCTGCATCAACTGCTCGCTGGAGCGGCGCGTGGCGGTGGCGGCGAACCCCAGTCGTTCGGCCAGCGCCGTCTGATATTCAAACAGCAGGCGATCCTCACGGCGTCCGACGTGCAGATGCAAGTGAGTGCGCAGGCGGCACAGGAAGGCCTCGCAGGTTTCGAGCAGTTGTTGCTCCTCGGCGGTGATGAAACCGCGCTGTTCGAGATCCCGCCAGCACCTGCCGTAGCCTGCCGCCTGGGCAATCCAGAGGATCAGTTGCAGGTCGCGCAGTCCGCCGGGTCCTTCCTTGCAGTTCGCTTCGAGGCTGTAAGGGGTGTCGCTGAAGCGCTGGTGGCGGTCCTCCTGCTCCATGCGCTTGGTCTGGAAGAAGGCGGGCGCGTCGAGACTGGCCTTGAGGACCGCGGTAAATCCCTGAAAAAGCAACGCATCGCCGGTGAGCAGGCGGGCCTCGATCATCGCCGTCTGCACGGTGATGTCGGCACTGGCTTCTTCCAGACATTGTTCGATGGTCCGCACACTATGGCCGGTTTCGAGGCCGATGTCCCAGAACACGCAAATCAGTCGTTCGAGCCGGGCAGTCAGGGCGCTGCCGGGTTGTTCGGGAAGCAGGATCAGCAGATCGACGTCGGAAGCCGGGTACAGCTCGCCGCGGCCGTAGCCGCCAACGGCGACCAGCGCCAGCGAGGCCGGCAGATCAAGCTCGCGCCAGAGTTCGCACAACACTTGGTCGACAAGGCGGCAGCGTTCGACGAGCAGTCGCGCTGCGTCACCGTCGGCTGCGAAATGCTCGCGTATGGCGCGCTGTCCTTCCTGCAGGTGGGCCTTGAAATGCGCGATCAAGGCGTTGTGGGCAAGCATTTCCGGCTTCACCGTTCCCGGCCCGGGGGCATGTAGCCACCTGTACGCGGCAGCCGCACCGCCGGGGCAGGCCCGGCAAAGTGCCGACTACCTTCGAGGTGGAGTTTCCAGGTGTGCAACGAAGCATCGATCGGCGCCAGCCAGTTCCTGGTGAGCCGGGACCAGTGTTCCACGCCACTCTGCAAGAGTAGCCACGGCCAGGTCAGCAGGGAAACCGTCTGCCTGCGCTCCTCCTGCAGCAGGCGCAACAGAGTCTGCACCGCCGTGCCCCAGTAGGAGGAGCCGTCCCGCTGGCCAGTGATTTGCGCGGCTTGACGACACGCTGTCGGCCATAGCGATTCGGCGCGACCAATGCTCACGCCAGCCCTGTGCGCGAGCCAGGGGAGTACCATTGGTGGATTCATGTGATCTTCAACCTTTTCAACGCCGCCTGCACGGGCGGTTGGACATGTGCTTGCCGGCCGTGTCGGCACGCCGCCGTGCGGGACCCAGATGATGAGCCGCTCCGGGGCGTCTGCCGTGAAATAAGCAAATTCCGTACCAATTTCGGGTTGCATGCGGGAATGTATTTTGCTTTGTTTGGCTTGCAGAACAGGGTGCCGTGCGCGCTGAGCGTTTGTCGTAGAGCGCTTTGCGGCCTCCGGGCCGGTCCGGTCCGGGCAGAAAACTTCTATTCGCAGGGCGCGGGGGCACAGCGTCGGTGCGCAAGGCGCCGACGAAGCCCCAAAACAGGGCGGCGGCGCCAAGGGTGCGGGTGACCGGCTTGTTGCCGGGCTGAGCGTCCGCCGTTTGCAAGCGCGGTCGTCGAGGAATCTGAAAAGGAGGAAGTCATGGTCAGCGAGCGCAAAGCCACCTTGAGCATAGTTGGCGAGCCGGCAGTGCATTTTTCAGTCCTGGCGCCGACACACGGTAGCGACTGCCTGGATATTCGCACGTTGGGCGCCAGGACCGGTCGCTTCGCGTACGATTCAGGTTTCGAGTCGACCGCCAGTTGCAAGTCGAAAATCACCTTTGTCGATGGCGAGAAGGGAGAGCTGCTCCATCACGGCTACCCGATCAAACAACTCGCCGAACAATGTGACTTCCTTGATGTGGCCTACCTGCTGAAGCACGGGGAATTGGCTGACGCCGGGCAGAAGGTAGCGTTCGAGTCCGCGATCAGAAAGCACACGTCGGTGCACGAGCAGATGGTGAAGTTCTATCAGGGTTTTCGCCGTGACGCCGATCCCATGGCCGTGATGGTCGGGGTGGTGGGTGCATTGTCAGCGTTTAATCACGACGCGGCAGACTATTTCGATACTGCGCAACGCAACCTCAATTTTCACCGGATCGTTGCCAGGATGCCGACGATCGTCGCCATGGCCTACAAGTACTCTATCGGCGAACCGTTCATGAATCCACGCGCTGATCTCGGGTATGCCGCCAACTTCCTGCACATGATGTTCGCTACCCCGCGTGAGGAGTTTCGGCCGAATCCGGTGCTGGTGCGTGCGCTCGACAGGTTGTTCATTGTCTTCGCCGACCAGGGGCAGGATGCTTCGACCTCGACGGTTCGGATGGCCGGTTCCTCGGGCGCAAATCCCTTTGCCTGTGTGTCGGCGGCCATCGCCTGTCTGTCAGGGCCCGCGCATAGTGGAGCGAGTGAGGCGTGCCTGGCCATGCTCCAGGAGATTGGCGATTCGTCGCGCCTCGGCGGATTCGTCGCCCGTGCCCGCGACAAGAGCAATAGCTTCACGTTCAGCGGTTTCGGGCACCCGGTGTACCGGCACTTCGATCCGCGTGCGCAGTTGCTGCGGGAAGTCTGCGACGAGGTCCTGCAGGAACTGGGGCTGGAGCAGCATCGCCTGTTCGCACTGGCAAAGGCGCTAGAGAAATTGTCGCTGGAGGACCCGTATTTTGTCGATGAGGGTCTCTATCCGAGTGTCGATTTCTATTCCGCCATCGTGCAGAAGGCGCTGGGTATTCCGACATCGATGTTCGCCTGCATCCAGGCTCTCGCCCGCACCGCCGGCTGGATGGCGCAATGGGAGGAAATGCTGGCCGATTCGGAATACAAGATCGCGCGCCCACGGCAGCTTTATACTGGAGTAAATCGACGTGATCTATCGGCGGCGGCGCATCGCTGACGCAGTGTGGGCCGCGGATGCACCAGCAGGGGGCGTAAAGCGCTGGCCCCGCACCATATTCTGGCATAGCATGGCTTATTCGGTGCCCGCTTTCCCGACCTTCCGATGGTTTTTATTTGGCACGATTCATGCTTTTTAGTTGCAGACCCAACCTGGTGGTGAGCATCATGAACGCAGACTTCTACAACGAGATGTACGATTCGGCCGGGACCCTGCGGCCACACTACAGCGCCTTTGCGGAATGGCTGGCAGGGATGCCGCCGGAACGCCTGGAGCGCAAGCGCGCCGAGGCTGACACGGCTTTCCACCGCGTCGGTATCACTTTCGCCGTTTATGGCGAGGAGTCCGGTACCGAACGACTGATTCCGTTCGATATCATCCCGCGCATTATCCCGGCAGCCGAGTGGCAGGCGCTGCAGGCCGGTTTATGGCAGCGGGTGAAGGCGCTCAACGCCTTCCTGCACGACATCTACCACGAGCAGGCAATCCTCCGGGCCGGCGTCATTCCGTCCGAGCAGGTTCTGAACAATGCGCAGTTTCGTCGCGAGATGATGGGTGTCGACGTGCCGTCGGGCATCTACGCCCATATCGCCGGTGTCGACATCGTGCGTGCCGGCGCCGGCGAGTCCTACGTCCTCGAGGACAACCTGCGCGTGCCTTCGGGCGTCTCGTACATGATCGAAGACCGCAAGATGATGATGCGGCTGTTTCCGGAACTGTTCTCGCGGCATCTCATCGCCCCGGTACAGCATTACCCCGACATGCTCCTTGAAAACCTGCGCACCGTGGCGCCGAAAGGGGTTACCGATCCAACCGTCGTGCTGCTGACGCCGGGGGCCTACAACAGCGCCTATTTCGAACATACCTTCCTGGCGCAGCAGATGGGCGTCGAGCTGGTCGAAGGCCGGGACCTGTTCGTCAAGGACGAAACGGTGTTCATGCGCACCACGCAGGGGCCGCAGCGGGTAGACGTCATCTATCGCCGGCTAGACGACGACTTCCTGGATCCGCAGGTCTTCAACAAGGATTCGATGCTCGGCGTGCCAGGTCTGCTGGCCGCCTATCGAGCCGGTCATGTCACGCTGGCCAACGCAATTGGCACCGGTGTTGCCGACGACAAGTCGATCTATCCGTATGTACCGGAGATGATCCGCTTCTACCTCGGTGAAGAGCCGAAGCTCAACAACGTCCCGACCTGGATGCTGCGCAAACCGGATGACCTCAAATACGTCCTGGCACATCTGCCGGAACTGGTGGTCAAGGAAGTGCATGGCGCCGGTGGCTACGGCATGCTGGTCGGGCCGGCCTCGACGCACGCCGAGATCGAGGATTTCCGCGCCCGTATCCTCGCCGCCCCCGAGAAGTACATCGCGCAGCCGACGCTGGCGCTGTCCAACTGTCCTACTTTCGTCGACGCGGGCATCGCCCCGCGTCACCTTGACCTGCGCCCTTTTGTCCTGTCCGGAAAGCGCGGCATCGGGATGGTGCCCGGCGGCCTGACGCGCGTGGCGCTGCGCGAAGGCTCGCTGGTCGTTAACTCGTCGCAGGGCGGGGGTACCAAGGACACCTGGGTGTTGGAAAACTGAGATGCACGGAGAGCCGAGATGTTAAGCCGCACAGCTGATCACCTGTACTGGATGGCGCGTTATACCGAGCGCGCCGAGAACCTCGCACGTCTTCTCGACGTGTCCTACCAGATGTCAATGGTGCCGCAGTCGGTTGCCTCGCAGAACGAGAACTGGCGCGCCATCCTCGCCCTCAACAGCCTCGAGGCCGCCTTTGCGCTGGTCTACAACGAGGTGAATGTCGAGAACGTCCTGCGCTTCATGGTTTCCGACCCGTCCAATCCCTCGTCGATCTACAGTTGCCTGCGGGCTGCGCGCGAAAATGCGCACGCCGTGCGTGGCACGTTGACCGCCGAGATGTGGGAAAGCGTCAACGCCACGTGGATCGAACTGCGTCAGCAGAACTTCGAGCACATCCTCGCGCGCGGGGTCAGCGAATTCTTCGACTGGGTCAAGCTGCGTTCGGCGGTTACCCGCGGGGTGACCTTCGGAACCATGCTCAAGGATGATGCACTGCATTTCATCCGCCTTGGCGGCCTGCTTGAGCGCGGTGACAACACCGCCCGCATTCTCGACATGCAGTACCATATCCTGCGCCAGAATGACGACGAGGGGGCCAGCGACTTCTATCGCTGGGGTGCGCTGCTGCGCTCGCTGTCGGCGTTTCAGGTATACCGCAAGGTCTATCGCGACGCCATCACGCCTGGCCGGGTCGCCGAGTTGCTGATCCTGCGCATGGATATGCCGAGGTCGCTGCATGCCTGTGCCGACGGCATCGTCCGGATGCTGCAGTTGATTGCCAATGGCGCTTCCGCGGAAACCGAACGTCAGGCAGGTGTGCTGCATGCCAGGCTGCATTTCGCGCGTATCGACGATGTGCTGGCCGGTGGACTACACGAGTACCTGACCGACTTCATGGATCGTATCTACGAACTTGGCGAGGGTATCAGTCGCGATTTCCTGATTCCTGGCTGAGCGCGCCTTGGCCTCGCCCAGCGTGCCTGTCGCCGCGGCGCGCCGCCCGCGTGGCCGTCAGTCATGACCTACTGTGTCGCCATGCGCCTGGATGCCGGCTTGGTGTTTCTGTCCGACTCGCGGACCAACGCCGGCGTAGACCACATCAACACCTTCCGCAAGATGACGGTGATCGAGCGCGTCGGTGAGCGCGTGCTGGTCCTGATGACCGCCAGCAACCTTTCGGTCAGTCAATCGGTGGTCAATATTCTCCGCGAACGTCTGGATCGCAGCGACCAGGAGAATCTCTGCAGTCTGCCCAACCTCTTCGAAGCCGCGCGCCATGTCGGCAGCGTTGTGCGTGAGGTGCATCAGCGGGATGCCGCGGCACTGAAGGAGTTCGGCATCGAGTTCAACGCGTCGATCATCTTTGGTGGTCAGATCGGTGAGGAAGTTCCGCGCCTGTTCAACATCTATGCAGCCGGCAACTTCATCGAAGCCACCGAAGACACCCCGTATTTCCAGATCGGCGAATCAAAATACGGCAAGCCGATCATCGACCGCGTCGTGAACCGTCGTACCACCTTCGAGGAAGCGGCCAAGTGCGCGCTGATTTCGATGGATTCGACGATCCGCTCGAACCTCTCGGTGGGCATGCCGCTCGATCTGCTGATCTACGAGCGTGATGCCCTGCGGGTACGCGATCATGTCAGTATTGGCCCGCAAAACGCCTATTTCAACACCATTCGTACGCTCTGGGGCGAGCGTCTGCGGCAGGCATTCACCGAGTTGCCCGACCCCGACTGGGGCCGCTTCTGACGCCCGCAAGAGCGGGCGTCGACGGTTTGCTATGCGGCAAAGTTCTGTTCGGCGAAACGCCAGTTGGCGAGGCTGCCGAGGAAGGTTTCGACAAACTTCGGACGCAGGTTGCGATAATCGATGTAGTAGGCGTGCTCCCAGACGTCGATGCACAGCAGCGCCTTGTCGCCGGTGGTCAGTGGGGTGCCGGCGGCACCCATGTTGACGATGTCCAGCGAACCATCGGCCTTTTTGACCAGCCAGGTCCAGCCGGAGCCGAAATTGCCGACCGCGGAAGCCTGGAAGGCCTTGGCGAAGTCCGCAAATGATCCCCATTTGCCATCGATGGCCGCAGCCAGGTCACCGCCCGGCGCGCCGCCGCCGTTTGGCGTCAGGCAGTTCCAGAAGAAAGTGTGGTTCCAGACCTGCGCCGAGTTGTTGTAGATGCCACCCGCCGGAGCCTTCTTGACGATCGCTTCGAGGTCGAGGGCTTCGTAATCAGTACCTTTGATCAGGTTGTTCAGGTTGGTGACGTAGGCCTGGTGGTGCTTGCCGTAGTGGTATTCCAGAGTCTCCCTGGACATGTGCGGGGCGAGGGCGTCGAGGGCGAAGGGCAGTTGCGGCAATTGATGTTCCATGAATGTTCTCCGTGAGGGTTGTTATGAGGGTGAGAGGACTGATTTAATGCTGGCTGTGAACTGTCTTCGCTGGCGCTTCAACAGGCGATTCTAGTCTGCGCCTGCGGTGCTGGCAATGCCGCCGCCGGCAAGGGGGCCCGCGGTGTCTTCGGAAATTGCCCGCACCGTCGCTTCGGCGCTGCCCCGGTGGAAGAAGACAACGATCTGCTGCCCAGGTTCAAGCGAGCTGCTCTCGCGCACGATCTGACGCTGCGCGTTGGCGACGATGCTGTAACCTCGGGCCAGGACCGCTGTCGGGTTGAGGTGTTCGAGACCGGCCGAGAGGCGGGCGAGAACGGCGAAGCGGCCCTGCAGTGTCCTGCTCCAGGCGCCACGCAGGCGCGGTGCCAGCGTTTCGAGGTGGTCGGTCTGGCGTGCTGGATCGGGGCGGGCCAGCAGTAGGCGACGGTTGAGGCCCGCCAGCCTGGCGCGCGCGCGCGCGCTGGCTTGCAGCAGTCCAGCACCGAGGCGGCGCTGCAGGTTATCGAGGCGCTCATGCTGGCGTGCGAGGTACAGCGCCGGGTGCTGCAGCCGGTGTGCCAGCCAGTCGAGGTGCTGGCCACGCTGATTGAGCTGTTGCTCGATCAGACGGCGCAAGGCGAGTTCGCCGGCGGCGAGCCGGGCGAGCAGCGCGGCTCGTTCGGGTGCCGCGATTTCGGCAGCGGCGGTGGGGGTCGGCGCCCGCTGATCGGCCGCGAAGTCGGCAATAGTGAAATCCGTTTCGTGACCGATGCCGCAGATCACGGGAAGCGAACACGCACGAATGGCGCGTGCCACGGCCTCGTCGTTGAATGCCCAGAGGTCTTCGATGCTGCCGCCACCGCGGCAGACGATCAGCAGCTCGCATTCCCGACGCGCACCGGCACCGAGAATTGCCTCGGCGATTTGTCTGGCCGCCCCGTCACCCTGTACCGAAGTCGGGTAAAGCACGATGGACACGTGTCCGGCGCGGCGTCGAAGCGTACTCAGGACATCGCTTAGAGCCGCTGCCTGCGGCGAGGTGATGATGCCGATGCGCTGCGGAAACGTCGGCAAGGGGCGCTTCGCGGCGCTGTTGAACAGTCCTTCGCTGGCGAGCTTGTCCTGCAGCCGAAGGAAACGCTCGTAGAGGTTGCCGATGCCGCCACGGCGCGCCGCTTCGACGTTGAGCTGGAAATCCCCGCGTGCCTCGTACAGCGTCACCAGCACGCGTGCCTCGATCTGCTGACCATTCTCCAGTCGCCAGCCAAGAATCTGAGCGCGGCTACGGAACATCACGCAGCGCACCTGCGAGGCGCTGTCCTTGAGCGAAAAATAGAGATGCCCGGACGCTGCATGGCTGAGGTTGGAAATCTCGCCAGCCACCCAGCACAAAGGAAAGGTCGCTTCGAGTCGCTCGCGCGCGAGGCGATTGAGGAGCGAAACCGGGATCACCGGTACCGACGCGGGCAGCCCGATGTGTGCGCATGCAATATCTGACATGCGCCAATTCTACATGGCTGCCTGCCGCTTGCGCCGGGAATGGGCCGTGGCAGCCGCAGCAGGGGAGGTCAAGGTCTGACGACACGTCCCTGGCGGTCGCCGCCGCCCGCTGCGTGACGACTGCTATCCGACGGCCCGCTGCCGTGATTTCCGGCACCCGGAAAAACTCCTTTTCCGCTCTGGACTTGACTGGTTCCCCAACAGCCTTGGGGCAGGGTTATCCACAGATGTTGTGGATAGCCGGTCGATCCCGGCGAAGGCCAGTGCCGATTCCGGGGCTTGCTGCAAACGTCGGCGCAGGCTAAAGTGCCCGCCTGAGAAAATCTCCTGGAGGAGAACGTGTTTTCCATCATTCAGGCTGCTGGTTGGCCGATCTGGCCCTTGCTTATGGCGTCGATCATCGCCGTTGCGCTGATCATCGAGCGCCTTGCGGCGCTGCGGCGCAGCAAAGTCGTCCCCCCCGGCCTGTTGCAGCGGGTCGTCGCCGAGTATCGCCAGAATGGCGTGACTGGTGCCATGGTCGGCGACCTCGAGGCGCATTCCCCGCTCGGACGCGTTCTCGGTGCCGGTCTGCGCAATGTCGGCAGTTCACGCGAGATCATGAAGGAAGCGATCGAGGAGGCCGGCAGCGTGGTGTCGCACGATCTCGAACGCTACCTGACGACGCTGGGCACCATCGCCGCGATCAGCCCGCTGATGGGCTTGTTCGGTACCGTTGTCGGCATGATCGAGATTTTCGGTTCGCAGGCACCCAGCGGCAGCAACCCGATACAACTCGCGCACGGCATTTCGGTAGCCCTGTACAACACCGGCTTTGGTCTGCTGATCGCCATTCCGAGCATGATCTTCTGGCGCCATTTCCGTGCTCTGGTGGACAGTTTCGTTATCGAGATGCAGCAGCAAGCGGTGCGCCTGGTCGAGGTTCTGCACGGCCAGCGCAAGTCTTGAGGGGCTGGTGATGAACTTTCGACGCGGTCGTGGCAGTGATGTGCCCGAGATCAACCTGATCCCCCTGATCGACGTCCTGCTGGTGATCATCATTTTCCTGATGTTGACCACCACCTACGCCAAATTCTCCGGGCTTGAGATCAGTCTGCCCACCGCCGACGTCAACAAGCAGACGGAGCAGCCCAACGAGATCAATGTCGCACTGACGGCGGCCGGCCAGGTGCTGGTGAACAAGATACCGCTGGCTACGGCCAGCGTGCCGGCGATCAGCGACGCGCTGCGCCGCGCAGCCGGCGACACCAGGGAACCGGTGATCGTGATCAATGCCGACGCCCGGGCCAACTATCAGAGCGTCGTCGATATCATGCAGGCGGCGCAGACCGCCGGCTATCCGCGCATTTCCTTCGCCACTCAATCGCCGCACTGATGGCCGTTTCCGGCCTGGCGCAGCGCCTCTCCGGCTGGTGGTACCAGCGTCACCTGGTCGTCGCCTTGTGGTCGCTGCTGCCGGTATCTTGGCTGTTCGGCGTGCTCGGACGGATGCGGCGCGGCCTTTACCGCTGCGGCGTGCTGCGTACCTATCACCTGTCGGTACCGGTGGTCGTGGTCGGAAACCTGACCGTAGGTGGCAGCGGCAAGACACCGCTGGTACTGTGGCTGGTCAGTCGTTTGCGCGACCACGGCTGGTTCCCGGGCATCATCAGTCGCGGCTACGGTGGAACTGGCGAGCCGGTGCGCCCGGTATTGACTTCCTCACCTAGCTCGGTGGTCGGTGACGAGCCCCTGATGCTGGCCAGGCGCAGTGGTGTGCCGGTCTTCGTCGGTCGTGATCGCGTCGCCGTCGGGCAGGCCCTGCTGGCAGCCCACCCCGAGTGTAACGTCATCGTCGCCGACGATGGCCTGCAGCACTACCGTCTGCAGCGCGCGGTCGAGTTGGTGGTGTTCGACGGCCGCGGCATTGGTAACGGCCACCTGCTGCCGGCTGGCCCCTTGCGCGAGCCCTTGCGGCGTTTGTCGGGGGTGGCCGCGGTGATCTGGAACGGTCTGCCGGAAGCGCGTGCCGCGACGGCTGCCCGACACTTGCCGCAGTTCGAAATGCAACTGGTCGGTGAGCGCTTCGTCGCCGCGGCCGGCACACGGCGCGTCTGCGATGCCGCCTCCCTGATGAAACGCAAACTGTACGCGATGGCCGGGATCGGCGATCCGCCGCGCTTTTTCCGGCAGTTGCGAACCCTGGGACTCGATTTCGAGGAACATCCCTTTCCGGATCACCATTCGTATGCCGCCGGAGATCTGGCTTTTGCCCAGGACGGCGTGCTGCTGATGACCGAAAAAGATGCGGTAAAATGCGCGAATCTAGTCACCGGCGAGGCCTGGGTGCTGCCGGTCGAGGCGGTGATCGGCACACCGCCCGGTCATGCTGGTCTGTTCGAGATAATTCTGGAGAAACTCCATGGACGCACGCCTGCTTGATATTCTAGTCTGCCCGGTCTGCAAGGCCAACCTGGAGTACCGCAAGGCACGCGCCGAACTGGTGTGCAAACCGTGCCGCCTGGCTTTTCCGATTCGTGACGGCATCCCGATCATGCTCGAAGACGAGGCGCGCCAGTTGCCGAGCGAAGATCGTTGAATACTTCGGAAGGTTTCATTGACGAAGTCCCGGGGTGCGCAAGTGCCGGTACGCACCTGCCGTTCAAGGTGGTCATTCCCGCCCGTTACGGATCGACGCGCCTGCCTGCCAAGCCCTTGCTGGATCTTGGCGGCAAGCCGATGGTCGTGCGCGTGGCCGAGCGTGCGCTGTTGTCGGGAGCCGAGGAGGTGGTGGTGGCCACCGACCACCCGGACGTGCTGGCCGCGGCCGAGCGGTACGACCTGCGGGCCTTGCTGACGCGTACCGAACACGCCAGTGGCACCGATCGTCTCGCCGAGGTGGTCGAGTTGTCGGGCTGGAGCGACGATACGACGGTAGTGAACGTGCAGGGTGACGAACCCCTGATCGATCCCGGATTGATCGCCCTGACCGCGGCTCGTCTGGCGACAAGCGGCGCCGATATCGCCACGGTGGCCCATCCCTTAGCCGATGCGGCCGACTTCTTCAACCCCCATGTCGTCAAGGTGGTGCTCACGGCGAGCGGCGACGCGCTGTATTTCTCGCGCGCACCGATTCCCTATGCGCGCGACCACTTTGCGCGCGAGGCCGGTGGCGAAACCCTGCCTCCCGGGATGCACGCCTACCGGCATGTCGGCCTGTATGCCTATCGTGCGAGCTTCCTGCGCACCTACACCGGCCTGGCGCCGTCACCGCTCGAATCGCTGGAGGCACTCGAACAATTGCGCGCCCTGTGGCATGGCTTCCGCATCAGCGTGGCAATTGCCGATCACCTGCCACTCGCTGGTGTAGACACCCCGGAGGACGCCCGTCGACTGCAGGAATGGTTCGAAAAGGTTTGACCGTGCGCCCATTTGAGGGTAAGTTTCCGCCTGCTGACCACGACAACGTGATGCTGCGGTCCCGTAATTGAGATGCAAGTATCTGAAATACCGGACAAACTGTTTCATTTGATTTTCTCAAAAGGCGAACCATGAAACTCATCCTGCTAGGCGCGCCAGGGGCCGGCAAGGGCACCCAAGCCCAGTTCATTCGTGAAAAATTCAGTATCCCGCAGATCTCCACCGGGGACATGCTGCGCGCGGCGGTGAAGGCCGGCACTGCTCTCGGCCTGGCAGCGAAGCAGGTCATGGACGCCGGCGGCCTGGTGTCGGATGAGATCATCATCGGTCTGGTCAGCGACCGCCTGCAGCAGGATGATTGCCAGGCGGGTTATCTGTTTGACGGTTTTCCGCGCACTCTGCCGCAAGCAGAGGCGATGAAGGTCGCCGGTGTGGCGCTCGACTATGTTCTCGAGATCGACGTTGCCGACGAAGAGATCATTGAACGGATGAGCGGCCGTCGGGTGCATCCGGGTTCCGGTCGCACCTACCACATCCGCTTCAATCCGCCACGGGAGGCAGGCAAGGACGATGTCACCGGCGAAGACCTGATTCAGCGCGATGACGACCAGGAAGAAACAGTCAGGAAAAGGCTGCAGATTTACCATTCGCAAACCAGGCCGCTGCTCGATTACTACCGGGAGTGGGCTGCAAGTGGCGATCCCAGGGCGCCGAAGTGCCGCAGAATTGCTGGTGTCGGAAGCGTCGACGACATCCGGAAGGCGGCTTTCGAGGCCTTGCAGTAACCGGTCGTACTCCCCGAGCATTACCACGGCGGCGCCACGACACAGTATTGGCGGCGGCGATCGTGTCGTTTCGTCAGCACCGTGACGGCGCCGCAGGACCGGGGGGGGCCGATTTAGCGTTGTATGTTTCGTCGTTCAGCTGTAGGGAAAGACCGGCCCGTGGGGACTCTCCGGGAGGTTTGGGTCACTTTAGAGAGGGAGGTTGCTTATGTCTTCAGGTTTGATCTTCGCGCTGATATGCGCGGTCATTGCGGTGCTTTATGGCGCAGCAATGACGAAGTGGATTCTCTCGTTGCCAGCCGGCAACCCACGAATGCAGGAAATCGCCAAAGCCATCCAGGAAGGTGCCTCGGCTTATCTTGCCAAGCAGTACACGACCATCGGCCTCGTCGGGGCCGTACTTTTTGTATTGATCTGGTTTGCCCTGGGCAAACTGATGGCCATAGGCTTTCTGATCGGCGCAGTATTGTCGGGGGCCACTGGATTCATCGGCATGAACGTTTCGGTGCGCGCCAACGTGCGTACCGCCGAGGCGGCACGCAGCGGCATTTCCGCAGCACTCGACGTGGCCTTCAAAGGCGGTGCGATTACCGGCATGCTGGTTGTCGGATTGGGCCTGCTTGGCGTCGCTGGTTACTACGCCTTCCTCAAGGGCGGCGCGGTTGACTTTCAGCACAGCGTCGAACCGCTGGTTGGCCTGGCCTTCGGCGGCTCGCTGATTTCGATCTTTGCCCGACTGGGTGGTGGCATCTTCACCAAGGGTGCGGACGTCGGTGCCGACCTGGTCGGCAAGGTCGAAGCCGGAATTCCGGAAGATGATCCGCGCAACCCGGCGGTGATTGCCGACAACGTCGGCGACAACGTCGGCGACTGCGCCGGCATGGCCGCCGACCTCTTCGAGACCTATGCGGTTACCGTCGTCGCGACGATGGTGCTCAGCGCGATGATGCTCAAGGGGGTCGTCGGTGCCAACGACAACCTGATCGTCTATCCGCTGGTACTTGGTGGCGTGTCGATCATTGCCTCGATCATCGGCTGTTTCTTCGTCAAGGCCAGCGATGGCGGCAAGATCATGAACGCCCTCTACCGCGGCCTGGCCGTGGCCGGCGTGCTGGCGCTGATTGCCTTCTATCCGGTCACCACCTACCTGCTCGGCAACGGCGTTACCCTCGCCGACGGCACCCTGATCAGCTCGATGAACATCTTCTGGGCTGCGTCGGTCGGGCTGGTACTCACCGGATTGCTGGTGTGGATCACCGAGTACTACACCGGTACCGACTTCTCGCCGGTCAAGCGCGTCGCCGAAGCTTCGACCACCGGCCACGGAACCAACATCATCGCCGGCCTGGCCGTTTCGATGAAGGCTTGCGCCCTGCCAGTGATTTCGGTCTGCGCCGCGATCTACATCACCTATGCGCTCGCTGGCCTGTACGGTATCGCCATTGCCGCCACCTCGATGCTGTCGATGACCGGCATCATCGTGGCACTCGACGCCTACGGTCCGATCACCGACAACGCTGGCGGTATTGCCGAAATGTCCGGTCTGCCCAAGTCGGTGCGCGACGTGACCGACCCGCTCGACGCCGTCGGCAATACCACCAAGGCCGTGACCAAGGGCTATGCCATCGGCTCTGCAGGCCTTGCAGCGCTGGTGCTTTTTGCCGACTACACGCACGCTCTGGAAACCAATTTCGGTGGCAGCCTGCGTTTCGATCTTTCCGATCACATGGTGATCATCGGCCTCTTCCTCGGTGGCCTGATCCCTTACCTGTTCGCGGCCATGGCCATGGAGGCGGTGGGCCGTGCGGCCGGTGCCGTGGTCATCGAAGTGCGTCGGCAGTTCAAGGAAATCAAGGGCATCATGGAAGGCAAGGCCAAGCCTGATTACTCGCGTGCG
>JAKOZI010000231.1 GCA_029780075.1 Pseudomonadota bacterium | reverse complement strand
AGCGTCGTTCCGTAGCTCATCAACTCGGCCACCGTCCGCCCGTCGCGGGCGCCTTCGACGATCGCCGCGCTGATCAGCGCCACCGCCTCGGGGTAGTTGAGTTTCAGGCCGCGCGCACGGCGGCGTTCCGCGAGCAGCGCGGCGGTAAAGATGAGCAGCTTGTCCTTTTCTCTCGGCGTCAGTTCCATTCAGCTTCCTCAGGTATTCAGGTACTCCAGATTCGCGGCACTACGGCGGCCCGACCGAGCGCCAGCGGGCGCAACAGCTTCCAGACTTCACTCAACCAGGCACGCGCAACCTCGGCTTGCGGTGCCAGGCAACGCGCCACCAGCACCTCGGGCAGCGCGCTGACTCCGGCCAGCAGACCATCGGTGACGGCCAGCGTACGGCAAGCGTCAAGCCACTCGCGGTGTATTGCTCGCCCGGCCAGCAGCAAGGTCGCACTCACCGGCTGACCAGCGAGTCCGGCGGCGGCGGCGAGCCACGCCGAGCCGCCGCCGAGTCGACCACGTTCGATCCACAGCGGCTGGCCGTCGCGTTCGATCCGCGTCGCCAGATCCAGCCGCCCGGTCGCGAAGCGTTCACCGGCGGCCGTGCGCCCCAGGCAGAGGATCTCCCAGCCGCAGAACAGGCCGCCGCCGGCCAGTTCGACACGGCTGTGCATCGTCGCGTCCGCACCGTCGAAGACAATCGTTTCCTGCGGCAACCACTCGACGATGGCGTCACGCGCGACGCGCACCGTCAGCCATTGCTGCGCCGGTCGCCCACCCGAACGATACCACTTGCCGGCGCCGGGTGTGGTCAATAACACACACGCGCCGGACGCGGCGGCGACGCTGATTTCCAGACAGTCGCCACCGGCAACGCCTCCCGGCGGATGCAGGACGATCGCGTGACAGAGATCCCGACCTTCCGGATACAACGCCTTCTGCACGCGCAACGGCCCGCGATGCTCGCGCTGCACCAGCAGCGTCGTCTCGGCACGGCGCTCGAAACCCAGATTCAGTGACGCCTGCCAGCCGGGGCGTGCCGCTTCTTCGAGCACCTCGTCGTTGTCGGCTTCGATCAAGCTTGACTCCGCTGCCACCGGAGCGCCAATGCCGCCACTCTGTCCGCTTCGCTATCATCTTCCATCTCTTCTCGCCTCCGCGCCTGCGCTCTGGAGCAGCGCCAACGCCTTCTATTCCTGCGTCGCGAGCAGTTCCTTGTCGGCGTAATTCAAGCGCATCGCCAACACCTTGGCAATCGCCTCCATCAGGTTGAAGGCCAGCCGCCGGTGCTC
Source organism: Pseudomonadota bacterium (assembly GCA_029780075.1). GTDB lineage: Bacteria > Pseudomonadota > Gammaproteobacteria > Burkholderiales > Rhodocyclaceae > Accumulibacter. Next base: position 12,207 of record JAKOZI010000231.1, on the reverse strand, counting down.
CTCGCTCAACTTCTCGAAGCTCTCCCGGTGCAGCACATAGAGCGAAGTGTCTTCCAAGGCTGTCGCATCGGCGCTGAAACTGGCCGCCCGGGTGACGAAGGACAGGCCGGCGATGAAGTCGCCACGCCCGTAGGTCAGCCGATGGCGGTTGATGCTCGTCCCGGGAACTGGCGTGGTGATGCGGACAGCACCCTTGCGTATCAGATAAAGGCGATCAGCCGCGTCGCCGACCGAGAACACCTTCTCATTCTTTGCCACCGAGCGACGTTCGAGACACTCGACCAGTGCGACCAGCGAGTCCTCCTTGCAGTCCTTGAAGATCTCCAGCTCGTAGATCTCGAGTGGTGGAAGCTCGGCCGCCTGCTCCAGGTTCTCGCCGAGGATCTGGTCTTCAATCCATTCAAGTCCGTCATCGAGTTCTGGAAAGACCTTGACATGATCGCTAGTGGTCGTCAATTCCATGCGCTCGAACAGCTCGGCAAGGTTCTTTCCGTTGGGCAGGGTGTGCGTCAGGCCGCTGAAGACCAGGAAGGCATCACGTTCGATCAGCGAGTCGCGAATCTGACTCAAGAGATGCACCGCCGTGACGTCGACCGACTGCACGCGGCGCATGTCGAGCACGATGTAGGTGCGTCTGCGTAATTCAGGCTCGAGGGCGGTGTACATCTGGTCCTTGGTACCAAAAAACAGGCTGCCCTGCAGCTCCAGGATCGCGGTCCGGTCTCCGCGCTGCACGAGAAGATCCATCTCGTTCCCCAGGCGCACCCGTTTCGAGAACCGGTCGCTGCCATCGACCTTGCTGCGAATGATCGTACTCGTCAACTGCTCGCGAATGAACAGGAACATCGCCAGGGCAATGCCCACCGCCGACGCCGCGATCAGGCTGTAACCGAGCGCCACGGCAACCACCGCCAGGATCACCGCGAAGTCAAGCATCGTCCACGAGGACTCGAGCAGGTGGAGACTCTTGAGGTCGATCATTCTGATACCCACGACGATCAGGATACCCGCCAGCGCAGCCACCGGTATCCACGCGATGAACGCTCCCAGGACGAGAAAGGCGATCAGCGCCAGCACGCCTTCGACAACCCCAGAGATGCGCGTCTGACCACCGCTCGCCAGATTGACCAGGGTCGCACCCATTTGCCCAGCCCCTGGCATACCGCCGGCACAGGCCGACGCGACATTGCCCATGCCTTGCGCAACCAGTTCGCGGTTGGAATCGTGGCGACTGCGAGTAAGTGCGTCGAGAACGACGGCCGTCTTGAGCGTGTCGATGGACAGCAACACGGCCAGCGTCAGAGCCGTCCCCATCAAGGCAGCGATCTGTCCGAGCTTGAGTTCCCCAATATCGCGCCAACGACCGGTGACCGCCTCGAGCATGCCTGCGGCGGAACCGCCGAGCGGCCCGATGATCAGTTTATTGCCCTCGAGAACCAGCATCGAGTTGTCAACGAAGTGGGCCAATCCGAAATAGGTGAGCACCCCGGCCAATAGGCCGAGAATGGCCGCCGGCACGATACGGGTGAGCAATGGCGCGCCAAGCATCACGGTGGCGGTTACGCCGCCGATGAGTACGCTCTGCCATTGCCATGTTTGCGGCGAGGTGAGCGTGCGCCACAGGGATTGATTGCCGAAGATGCCGAGGAATTTGGGAATCTGGCTGCCGATGATGATCAGGCCCACCCCGGTCAGGTAGCCACTGACCACTGGAAACGGGATGTACTTGATCAGGCTGCCAATCCGCATCAAGCCGAGAAGGAGCTGAATCAACCCGGCCACCAGGCCAAGGGCGGTCAGCCGCAGCACGATGAACGCCGGATCGACGTCCAGTTGCACGAGTTCGATGGCAAACGCCGAGAGAACCGCGGCGGCGGGTGCACACGGCGCAGTGATCAGCCGATTGGTGCCCCCCAGGCTCGGCGCCACCAGGCCGAGGGCGGCCGCTCCGAGAATTCCTGCGAGCGCGCCCAGGCCGGCATAAGCAGGGCCGATCGACGCATAGATGGTCACGCCGAAAGCGATCGCCGACGGCAGAGCCACCAGCATCGCCGCGAGGCCTCCCCAGAAATCGCCGACCAGCTTGTCATTCTTGAAACTCATTGCCAGTTCCATAACCCAGGCCCTCCATCCAGACTCTTGCGATCAAATAAAAGCCCTCTTGCCGACGCCTCCCTGACTCAAGTACAAACGACAATCACCCGACAACTTCCCGGCGACTATTGATCGTAACACGGAGAAACTTGATGGACCGGGTTTTGGCGCAGCGCGGATGAGTACCGGAAAGAATCGCGGTCAGCGACAGCGCTGTCGAAACGCGGTTTGACAGCGCCTCGAAGAGGCATCCGCACCGTGCAGCAAGCAGGACAGACCAGGAAAGCAGATTTTGCGCTACTATGCTGCGGGGTGGCGTTTTGCTCCTTGCTTGCGGCACGCCAGCAGTTTGCTTACCAGTGGATCATTGGACACGGAGACTTACAATGCTACGTGAATTGTCTGCGCTTGCGGCAATCGTTCTTGTCGCATTTGTCGGTACCGCCAGAGCGGTGGAGTCTGGAACGTCGGCCGAGGCGAAGGCCATGCTGGAAAAGGTGGTACTGGCAGTCAAGGCAGATAAAGTGAGGGCGCTGGTGATGTTCACCAAGGGTGAAGGCGGCTTCAAGGATCGTGATCTCTATCCTTACTGCGGCGGCCCGGACGGAAACTTCACCGCCCATCCGACACTGCTCGGGAGAAGCCTGAAGGATCTCCGGGACAAGTACGGCAAACCATTGGGCATGGAAATGTACGCCGCAGCCAAGGAAGGATTGATCTCCGAGATTTCCTATATGTGGCCGCGTCCCGGCCAGACGGATCCGGTAACCAAGGTGGCCTTCGTGACCAGGATTGGCGACCAGGTCTGTGCAGTCGGTTATTACAAGCAGTGATGGCGTAGCAACTCCGGCAGGCGATTAATGTAGCGGACGGGTCAGTCCAGAGCGTTTCGCCCGCTTGCGCTGCCCTTCCTCAAACCGCCAGGGCGGCAAGAACTCCATCCTTCTCCATGTCTTCCCCGCGTCCGCGCATGATGATCTCGCCACGTTCCATCACCAGGTACTGATCGGCGAGCGAGCGGGCGAAATCATAATACTGTTCGACGAGCAGAATGGCCATTTCGCCACTGGCGGCGAGCGCGCGCACGGCACGTTCGATGTCCTTGATGATCGATGGCTGGATGCCTTCGGTGGGCTCGTCGAGGATCAGCAGTTTCGGGCCCATGGCCAGCGCCCGCCCGATCGCCAGTTGCTGCTGCTGCCCGCCCGATAGATCGCCGCCACGCCGCCGCAGCATCTGCCGCAGCACCGGGAACATCTCGAAGATCCGTTCCGGCACCGGCGTCCTCCCGGGGCAGGCGGCAAGCCCCATCAGCAGATTCTCCTGCACCGTCAGGCGGGGAAAGATCTCGCGCCCCTGCGGCACGTAACCGATACCGGCCTTGACCCGCTGGTGTGAAGCGGCACGCGTCAGATCGCGACCGGCGAACTCGATGCTGCCGCCGCGGGTCGGCAGCAGCCCCATCAGCGACTTCAGCAAGGTCGATTTGCCGACGCCATTGCGACCGAGAACCGCCGTCACCTTGCCGGCCTCGGCGCTGAAGCTGACGTTGCGCAGGATGTGGCTGCCACCGTAATACTGGTTGAGATTGTTCACGTTCAGCATCGTCAGCGCCCCAGATAGACTTCGATCACACGTGCGTCGGCCTGCACTTCCTCCAGCGTGCCCTCGGCGAGCAGGCTGCCTTCGTGCAGCACGGTGACCTTGCCGCCGAGTTGCTTGACGAAGGCCATGTCGTGTTCGACGACGACCAGCGAATGCCGGCCAGCCAGAGAAATGAACAACTCGCCGGTGCGCTCGGTTTCTTCGTCGGTCATGCCGGCTACCGGTTCGTCGAGCAGCAGCAGCTTCGGCTCCTGCATCAGCAGCATGCCGATTTCCAGCCACTGTTTCTGACCGTGCGAAAGCAGCCCGGCCAGACGATTCGCCTGGCCATCGAGGCGGATCAGTTGCAGTGTCTCGGCAATGCGGTCGCCGGCCGCCGAATCGAGCACCGCAAAGAGGCTGCGCCAGACCCGCTTGTCGGTCTTCATCGCCAGTTCGAGATTCTCGAAAACCGTGTGATTCTCGAAGATCGTCGGTTTCTGAAACTTGCGCCCGATGCCGGCGTGCGCGATCTCGGGTTCCGAGAGGCGTGTCAGATCGATGGTCTGACCGAAGAAGACCGTGCCTTCGTCGGGCCGGGTCTTGCCGGTGATGACATCCATCATCGTCGTCTTGCCGGCGCCATTGGGCCCGATGATGCAGCGCAATTCGCCAGCGTCGATGGTCAACGACAGCTTGTTGAGCGCGCGGAAGCCGTCGAAGCTGACCGTGATGTCTTCCAGGTAGAGGATGACCTTGTGCGACAGGTCGAGATGACCGGGCTGGAGGATATGCCCGAGTTCGGCCGTACCGCTATCCCACTCGGGATTGTCCTCTTTCTCCGGGAGTAGCAGATTGACGGCGTTCATGCCTCCGCTCCTTTCGCCACGGCCATCGGCGCGTCTTCGTCCCGCCGCCTCCCGGCGCGCAGTCTGACCCACAGGCCGACGACTCCCTGCGGCAGATACAGGGTCGCGACGATGAACAGGGTGCCAAGGAAGAACAGCCAGTATTCCGGAAAACTCACCGTAAACCAGCTTTTCGCGAGATTGACGATGAACGCCCCGATGACCGGGCCGATCAGCGTGCCGCGCCCGCCGACGGCGACCCAGATGGCAATCTCGATCGAGTTGGCGACCGACATTTCGGAGGGGTTGATGATTCCCACCTGCGGGACATAAAGCGCTCCGGCAATGGCGCACAGCATGGCCGACAGCGTCCACACGAAAAGCTTGTACCACAGCGGGTTGTAGCCAATGAACATGACTCGCGATTCGGCGTCGCGGATGGCCGTCAGCACGCGCCCGAACTTCGAGGTCACCAGATAGCGCGCCAGCAGCAGCGTGCCGATCAGGGCCAGCGCCGAGAGACCGAAGAGCACCACGCGGGTCTCGGGTGCGGTGATCGAGAAACCGAGAATGCGCTTGAAGTCGGTGAAGCCGTTGTTGCCGCCGAAGCCGGTTTCATTGCGGAAGAAGAGCAGCATCGCCGCGTAGGTCAGCGCCTGGGTGATGATCGAGAAATAAACACCCCGGATGCGCGAGCGGAAGGCGAAATAGCCGAACACGAAAGCAATCAGCGCCGGCACGACCAGGACCAGCAGCGCCACCCACAGAAAACTGTCGCTACCCACCCAGAACCACGGCAGTTCCTTCCAGTCGAGAAAGACCATGAAGTCCGGCAGATCGCTCTGATAACTGCCGTCGCGGCCAATCTGGCGCATCAGATACATGCCGAAGGCGTAGCCACCAAGGGCGAAGAACAGTCCGTGACCCAGCGAGAGAATGCCCCCGTAGCCCCAGATCAGGTCCATCGCCACAGCGACGATCGCATAACAGAGAATCTTGCCGGTCAGGGTAATGAAGTAGGTCGACAGATACAGCGGGTTTTCGGGCGGCAGCAGCAGGTGCATGACCGGCACGGCAACCAGCGCGAAGGCGGCGAACAGCCCCACCAACTGCCAGCTGCGCGCGTCGAAGCTGCGCCCGAGGCGGACGATGAAAGGGGTTCTCATGGGCGTTCTCCCGCTCTCAGGATTCGACGAAGCGGCCCTTGAGGGCGAACAGCCCCTGCGGACGCTTCTGGATGAAAATGATGATGAACACCAGCACGACGATCTTGGCAACCACCGCGCCGGTCCAGCCTTCAAGGAACTTGGTGAACACGCCAAGACCGAGGGCCGCCCAGACCGCACCGGCGAGTTGCCCGACGCCGCCAAGTACGACGACCATGAACGAGTCGACGATGTAACCCTGCCCCATGTCCGGGCCAACGTTGGCGATCTGCGACAGGGCCACGCCACCGAGGCCGGCGATGCCGGCACCGAGACCGAAGGCCAGGGTGTCGACGCGCCCGGTCGGCACGCCGACGCAGCCCGCCATCGCCCGGTTCTGGGTGACCGCCCGGACAAACATGCCCAGCCGCGAGAGGTTGAGGATCGCCCACATCGCGGCCAGCACGGCGATCGAGAAGGCGACGATGATGATCCGGTTCCAGGGCAACATCAGGTTCGGCAACACCTCAATGCCGCCGGCCATCCATACCGGATTGGCGACCTCGACGTTCTGGGCGCCGAACAGAGTCCGCGCCACCTGCATCAGGAACAGGGAGATGCCCCAGGTCGCGAGCAGCGTCTCGAGTGGTCGCCCGTAGAGATGGCGGATGACGATCCGCTCCATGAGCACGCCGACCAGAGCCGCCGCCAGGAATCCCACCGGGATGGCGGCCAGCAGATACCAGTCGAGGGCGCTTGGCAGGTAGGCCCGGAAGACGCTCTGCATCGCCCAGGCCGAATAGGCGCCGACCATCAGCAGTTCGCCGTGCGCCATGTTGATCACCCCCATCACACCGTAGGTGATCGCCAGGCCGAGTGCTGCCAGCAGCAGGATCGAGCCGAGCGAAAGGCCGGTAAAGGCACGCCCCAGGTTGTCGGCCCACGCCAGCCGCTGCTCGATGGCGCGAATCGACGTTCCGGCCGCCGCGCGCACCGCGCTGTCGGGTTCGATCCAGGCGTCGCCGCGCTTCTCGGTCAGCGGAATCAGCAGTTGGCGAACGTTCGGGTCGCTGCTCTCGCCAAGTGCGCGCACCGCCACATGGCGGACGCCGGCGTCGGTCGAGCCGAGACTGGCCTGGGCATGCGCGAGTTGCAGGCGCGCCCTGATCGCGCTGTCAGTTTCAGCGGCCAGCGCCTTGTCGAGCAGGGGCAGCATCTTCGCGTCGGCACTCAGCGTCAGCTCCTGCGCGGCCTGCCAACGCACCTCGCGCTCGGCGGAGAAGAGTCGCAACGCGGCCAAGGCGCCGGAAAGCTCACGGCGTACACGATTGTTGATGCCGATGGTCTCGCGCGCCACCGGCGCCGGTTTGATCTCGGTGTTGCTGGCGGCGTCGAACACGCGCTCTCCGTCGACGATCAGCAGGCGTTCCCCGGAAACCGCCAGGGCATTGTCCGCGAGCGCCTTGAGGACCGGCAGCGCCTCATCCGGCGCCGCCTGAGCCAGGGCCGCAATGGCCATGATCTTGGTATCGGAGTCTTCGGAGGCCAGTGGCTTGAGCAACGACGGGTCGATTGCCGCCTGCACGCTCGCAGCACTCAGCAGCCACCCGCAAAGCAGTAATCCGATGGTACGCATGCTTCCTCCCTGAGCCCCGCCGCCTCTCCCGTTGCCGGGAGAGGCGAGCCTGTCGAACAGGCTCGGAACGGGATGCGTGCGTCGCCGATGCGACGAACACGCGGTTGATGCTTACTTGCCTTCAGGCGTGTCCTTCTTCTTGTCGTTACCCGGAATGTACGGGCTCCACGGCTGCGCCCTGACCGGTCCAGGCGTTTTCCAGACCACGTTGAACTGACCGTCGGCCTTGATCTCGCCGATGAACACCGGCTTGTGCAGATGGTGGTTCTTCTCGTCCATCTTGATCGTGAAACCCGACGGTGCCTTGAAGGTCTGCCCGGCCATCGCCGCAATCACCTTGTCGACGTCGGTGGATTTGGCCTTCTCGACCGCCTGCTTCCACATGTAGACGCCGATGTACGTCGCTTCCATCGGGTCATTGGTCACCGCCTTGTCGGCATTCGGCAGTTTCTGCTTGACCGCCCAGGTCCGGTACAGCTTGGTGAACTTGTCGTTCTCGACGTTCTTCAACGACATGAAGTAGTTCCACGAGGCGAGGTGACCCACCAGCGGCTTGGTATCGACGCCGCGCAGCTCCTCTTCGCCGACCGAGAAGGCGACCACCGGCACTTCGGTCGCCTTGATGCCGGCGTTGCCGAGTTCCTTGTAGAACGGCACGTTGGAATCGCCATTGATGGTCGACACCACAGCCGTCTTCTTGCCTTCGCTGGAGAATTTCTTGATCTTGGCGATGATCGTCTGATAGTCGCTGTGACCGAACGGCGTGTATTCCTCCATGATGTCGGCGTCGGCGACGCCCTTGGACTTGAGGAAAGCGCGCAGGATCTTGTTGGTCGTGCGCGGATAGACGTAGTCGGTACCGAGCAGGACGAAGCGTTTGGCTTCGCCGCCATCCTTGCTCATCAGGTACTCGACCGCCGGGATCGCCTGCTGGTTTGGCGCCGCGCCGGTATAGAAGACGTTGTACTCGAGTTCTTCACCTTCGTACTGCACCGGATAGAACAGGAGGCCGTTGAGTTCCTTGTAGACCGGCAGCACCGACTTCCGCGAAACCGACGTCCAGCACCCGAAGGTCACCGCGACCTTGTCCTTGCTCAGCAGTTGTCGTGCCTTCTCGGCGAACAGCGGCCAGTTCGACGCCGGATCGACGACCACCGGTTCGAGCTTCTTGCCGAGCACGCCGCCCTTGCTGTTGATCTCGTCGATCGCCATCAGGACGGTTTCCTTGAGTGCCGTCTCGGAAATGGCCATGGTCCCCGACAGGGAGTGCAGCACACCGACCTTGATCGTCTCGGCGGCCAGTGCGTTGAACGAAGTCAGTCCGAACGCGGCGGTCACTGCGGCGGCGGAGAGTGTCTTCATGAAGTTGCGACGTACCATCTATTTACTCCTCGAAGGTTAAGAACCGGGAAGAAATCTTCCTGCGAGGACGACAAAGCAACCACCATGCCACATCGCATCAGGAACGCGGAATGTACCGTCTGAGCAACCGATCAGTGCCGTTGTACGGCATGTGTTGCAGCCGCTCGGCATTGCCCCCGCACCAGACTGGTGCACCGACCCGCAACAGGCACCAAGATGAGACCAGCCGCCGCAAGCGACGGGCGAACTTGTGCGCCACCTTGCTGACCAACGACGCATGTCGGCGTATCGTTCACGCAGCCGTCGCCACCGGACCGTCTGTTCGCAGTTCCCCTGTTTCAGGATGCCATCAAGTGATCACTCTGGAAAAAATCGACCTCTACCGAACATTCCGGCGATATCGACGCATGACGGTGCCTGAAGGCGTGCGCCGGACAAAGCAGCGGCCTTTGGCCCGGCCTTGATCCCGCTTCCCCCGTGCCGATGGAAATGACCCACATCATCCAGACTCTGGAAGCCGACGCGGTTGTCGTTGTGTTCGTGAATGTGTTGCTGCAACAGATTGGCCTGCCCGTGCCCGCCGTACCGACGCTCCTGCTCGCCGGCAGCCTGGCCGCCGGCCATATCCAACTGGCGGCGGTGCTCGCCGCCGCCATCATCGCGTCGCTCATCGCCGACTTGATCTGGTACGCTGCGGGCAGGGTCTTTGGCTATCGGGTGCTGGCAGGATTGTGCAAGCTGTCCCTCAATCCAGCGTCCTGTGTCAGCCAGACCGAAGCCCGGTTCATTCGCTGGGGCCTTTCGTCGCTCGTCGTGGCGAAGTTCATACCCGGTTTTTCGACCGTCGCACCGCCCATTGCCGGCGCGTTGCGCATGCCCTTGCCTGGTTTTCTCGTGGCCTCAGGCAGCGGCGCCGGGCTGTGGGCAGCCCTGGCGCTGGGCACCGGCTGGCTATTGCAGGGCACGGTGCAAGGCGCCATCAGCGTGCTCGATCAGCACGCCGGTGGCGCCCTCCTGATCACGGCCGGCCTTGTCGCCTGTTGGCTGGGCTGGAAGCTGTGGCAGAAATCTCGATTCCGGCGGCTGGCTGACATTCCCCATATCACCCCCGAAGAACTGTTCGCCGCCCTGCGCAGCGATCGGCCACCGCTTCTGCTCGACTTGCGCGGCGCGACGATGATTGCCGAGACCGGCCCGCTTCCCGTTCCCGGCACAAGCCCCGGTGCAATCGTCGCCGAACACGACGCTCTCCTCAAGGCGGTGGGAAATTGGCCCAGGGACCGGCTCATCGTAACCCTCTGCGCTTGTCCGGAAGACGCCGGTGCCATCCAGGCCGCCCGGCACCTGCTCGTTGCCGGATACCGCGCAGCGCGCCCACTGCAAGGTGGCTACGAAGCCTGGATGGCGGCCAGCGCAGCAAACGCCGACCACCCCGGGGAAACCATCAACCCCTAGTCCGCCGGAGCATCCTGGCTCTTCAGTCGCTTGAAGATCAACTGCAGGTTGCGAATGTAAACCACAAAGCCGAAAGACTGGCCAATGATGAAAACCGGGTCTTCACGATACAGGGCATACGACAGCAACAAGGCGCTGCCCACCAGGCTGAGGTACCAAAAGCCCTTCGGAATCACGCTTTCCTTGCGAATCTCGCTATAAATCCATTGCAACGCGAATCGACCGGTAAAGACCGCCTGCCCCAACAAACCCACACCAATCCACATCTGCTCAGTAGTCATTTCGCTGATTCCGCCTCTTCAGTAGCGCAGTACAACCGGGTTCGCAACAACAGCCACGACACGCCGAACAAATCAACGATGCCGACCAGCGCGCGGTCAATCGTTCCATAGTTGGAACGACCGCCGATGCGGTGGCGATGATTGACCGGGACCACCATTTTCCGGAAACCATGCCGTTGCACCATGGCCGGAATGAAACGATGCATGTGATCAAAATACGGCAGTTGCAGAAACACGTCGCGCGCGATCACCTTCAGGCCACACCCGGTGTCGGGCGTATCATCGCGCAGGATCCACGCGCGCAGCCCATTGGCAAACCGCGAGGAGATCCGCTTGATGAACGTGTCGCGACGATTGACGCGATGACCAGCAAGCAGCTTGATCCCTGCCGGATCACCTTCCGTCCCTTCCACCAGGGCCAACAGACGCGGAATATCGGCCGGATCGTTCTGACCATCGCCATCCAGTGTCACCAGCCATGATCCACGCGCCCGCTGTGCCGCGCGATAGAGCGATGTGCTCTGACCCAGCGACCGGGCATGCCGAAAGATGCGCAGGGCCGCAAAGCCATCACGCTGTACCCCTTGCAGGGTGGCAAACGTCCCATCGGTGCTGCCATCATCGACCACCAGCACCTCATAATCCTCGCGCGGCTGCATCGCGCGCTGTATTTCACCCAGCAGGACCGGCAGGTTCGCGGTTTCGTTCTTGGCTGGAATCAGTATTGAAATGGATGGGACAGTCATGAGCGCAACTCCGCGGCCGAGGGATTTCTGGGCAATGAGGAACCGCCGGAGGTAGGGGCTATCGACACCGGCGTGCAGTCGCTGCCATTGCGGTAAACAAAAACATGCTGACCTTTCCTGATAAACGGATCGAAATCACTCAGCAAACAGTTCCTGGACGGTTGCCATTCCTTCGGCAATTCCTCAAAGAAAAACAGGCCCTGCGCAGAAGCTTGATAGCGCGCCTTCAGGTCGGAATCCGGCAGTTCCTTCACCGTTCGGCCGATATAATAGATCGCTCGCACATCGAAATTCGTTTCCGAAAACAGCGGCAACTGCGCGGGCTGCGGCGCCATGAATCTTTGAATTTCGGGCAGCACCTGGTAGCGCTGCGCAAAATACCGCTCCTCACCCCAGGCAAAATATCCCAGGAAGCAGAGACCCAATACCGGGCCGGACCACTCGACGACCCTCCTGACACGTGGTCCCGCAAGTTCACGGTAAGCAGCCAGTCTGGTGGCAAGCAACATCGCCAGGCAGGGATAGGCCGGCAACAGGTATTTGGCATGCTTTTCCTTGAACAGCGTGAAGACGATCACCGGCAATACGAAAGAGAGCAGCCACAAACACTCGGTCCTGTTTTTCCACCAGCCGGTAATCGTTTCCCTCGGCTTCCAGAACAACAGCAGGAGTACGGGGAAAAACGCCCCGGCGATCCACTGGAGATAGCTATAAAACGGCTCACTTTCCACATGGCCGCTAATCTTCTGCACGATGTCGCGCTTGAGGATCGGTTGCCAGGCATCGAACCCGATCCTTTCCGTAATCAGCCCATACCAGGGCAGGGCCACCAGCAACAGGATCAGCCAGCCCAGCGGATCGCGCAACAATTTCTTGCCGCGTGCGTCCTGTTGAACCAAGGCGTACACCAGCAGCGGCAGGGTCACGAACAACAGGGATACCGGTCCCTTGGTCATCACCGCACAACCGAGCAGGGCATAACTCGCATACCCCCAGGTGCGGGCCGCACCTTCCTCAAGATAACGCCACGCGCAGAGCAGCGAAGCGAAGCAAAAC
>JAKOZI010000214.1 GCA_029780075.1 Pseudomonadota bacterium | reverse complement strand
GAATCGTAGCCCCTCGCCATCCTCGATAGCCCGACAGCCGATGACCAGGCCGCCGACGAAAACCGGGCCGAGTAGATTCACCGAGAGGTTGATGACTGGAATCATTCCCAGGATCACCATCAGCACCAGCAAGGTGAGGGTTATGCCTATCCAGGTACCGGGTGCGCTGCGAAACATCTCCCAGCCACGCAACAGCCACTGGTAACCGTTGCCGGTCGGCACGCATCTCCCTTGGGGAATGAAGGTGCCGATGGTCGTTTCGTTGTAGTCCAGCACCCGCGCCACCGGCGCCCTGAACGGATTGGTGTCGCTGCCCATCGCTGCCCCCCTATGCAGTTGAAGTCGCCGAAACGTGCCTCAGCGCGTGCACCTCTGCGGCACCGCCGTCGTCACGCTGCATACTATAGCGCGCCTGCCCGTTTTCTGGCCCAGTAGTGGTTGATCAGTGCCAGCGGCAGTTCGCTTGCGCCAACATCAAGAACGTGCACCCCGCCATGGCGCAGCAGAGCGATTTGCCGCCGCCGCGCCTGCAGGTACTCGAGACCAGCGGCACGCGTCAGCGCTGCATCGAAGTCAGCGACGGGTGTGGCGAGCAACTCGTCGAGCACCGGTTCGCGCAAGCTGGCGACACTCACCGCGTGGCGCCGCCGCAACTGCCGGACGGCCGGCAATAAGGTGTCGTCATCCTCGTCGCGCAGATTGGTCACCAGAACCACCAGGGCGCGTTTGCGCAACTGGCCGCCGATACGCTCCGCAGCCAGCAGGTAGTCAGGCGCCTGCAGCGAGGGCTCCAGATCGTAGACGGCGTTCATCAGCGCCTGTATCGTCTTCACCGACTTGCGCGGCACCAGCAGCCGCGTCTGGGGATGCCCGAAAGTCGCCAGTCCCACTGCATCACCCTGACGCAACGCCACATAGGCGAGCAGCAGCAGGGCGTTCAGGGTATGGTCGAAATGCGAGAGATCGCCGTCCCGAGCGCGCATGCGGGAGCTGCAATCGAGCAGGAACACGATCTGCTGGTCGCGTTCGTCCTGGTATTCCCGCGAGATCAGGCGGCCGACGCGCGCACTGGCTTGCCAGTCGATCTGCCGCGGAGAGTCTTCCTGACGGTAGTCGCGCAACTGCTGAAATTCCATTCCCGCACCTCGCCGGCGGCGTTGCAGGATGCCGATCTGCGACAGGCGGTGGTCGGTCGCCAGCAAGGTGTAATGCGCAATGCGTGCGAAGTTGGGGAAAACGCGGACCACATCGCGAGCGGCGACAGTCTCCTCGACCAGCCATAGTCGCAACGGCGACGCGCAGCGCAGGGTGACGGCGGTGAAGACCTGCCGTCCGCGCTCACTTACAGAAATCCGGTAGCTGACGCGCAACCAGCGTCCGGACGCGATCGTGAATTGCAGCGGCAAACCTTCGCTACGGAACGCAACCGGGTGCGCGTCGTGCAGCCAGCCGGTCGCGGCGCCTGCGTCCAGGCTCAGGCGCAGGTTGACGGTCTGCCAGGTCCCCACGGGCAGTGCATGCGGCACATCGCGCTGCACGGCGATGCGCCCGCGGCGGCGGCGTCCGGCAAACGCGTCGCCAGCGGCCAAGGCGAACAGCGTGGCGGCAGCCGCCTGCCAGAACATCAGCAGGCTCGGTACGATGGCCACCGCCAGACCCAGCAGCAGCCATAACCCGGCAACGATCAGCAGCCTGCAATCGGGCAGCAACATGGACGGTGGTGAAAGTCCCTATATCCGCGGTGCCGGCACACGCTCGAGCAGCGCGCGCAGCAGATCGTCGGCACCGAGTCCTTCGATCTCGGCTTCGGCGGCCGGGGTGACGCGATGGCGCAAAGCCGGCAGGGCGACGGCCTTGATGTCGTCGGGCGTGGCGAAACCCCGCCCGGCGATCAACGCCCGCGCGCGCGCTGCGCGCACCAGAGCGATCGCGCCACGCGGGCCCGCGCCGCTGGCCAGACCCGGGGTTTCGCGACTGCCGCGAGCAATGGCGACGGCGTAAGCGGTGACTCGCTCGTCGAGCGTCACGTGCGCCGCCGACTGTTGCAGGCCGACCACGGTTTCCGGCTGGATCAGTGTGGCCACCGCCTCGACATCGAGATCGGCGCCCGTCTTGGCCTGCGTCACCTGTCGGGTCAGGGCGATTTCCTCGGCCTCGCTTGGGTAATCGATCCGAATCTTCAGCAAAAAGCGGTCGAGCTGGGCTTCCGGCAAGGGGTAAGTCCCTTCCTGCTCGATCGGATTCTGGGTAGCCAGTACCATGAAAGGACGCGCCATGGCGGCGGCCGTGCCGTCCAGCGTCACCTGCTTCTCCTGCATCGCTTCGAGCAACGCCGACTGGGTCTTGGCCGGCGCCCGGTTGATCTCGTCGGCCAGCAACAGATGCGTGAACACCGGTCCCCGGCGGGTGACGAAACGCGCCGTCGCGGCGTCGAACAAGGTGTGGCCGACGACATCGGAAGGCATCAGGTCGGGAGTGAACTGGATACGTCGGGTTTCGCCGCCGAAGGTACGTGCGAGCGCCTTCACCAGCAACGTCTTGCCGAGGCCGGGAACGCCCTCGATCAACACGTGCGCGTCGGCGAGGAGAGCGATCAGCAACTGGTCGACTACCGCCTGCTGGCCGATCACGGCCTTGGCCATCTCGGCCCGCAGCGCGGCGAGAAGCTGGCGCGCCGGTTGCAGTTTCTCTTCCGGAAGAACCGGGTCGGGTGCGTTCATGGTGAGGATCTCAAAGGTGTCGTTCCAACTCGTGCAGGGTACGCATGGCGTCCGTGAACGCGTTCGCGGTCGTAACACGGCCTGCGAGGGCGGCGGCAATACGCCCGACAGGTTGGCTGGACAAGGCTGCCAACGCCACCGCCCAGGTCTCGGCAGGCTGGGTGGCGATCGCCGGCTGGCGTTGGCCGAGACGGTAGCGAAAATGCTCCCGCGCGGGCTCCAGCAGTGTCGCCAGGGCGCCCGAACGCCATTGATGGCGTGCGACTGCGGCCAGGTGTTCGCGTAATTCGCGGCGCGCCGGCGGCGCCTCCGCCTGCGCGCTGCCGAAGCGAGGCACGATGCGCCACAGCCACAGAACGATCAGTGTTGCGGCGGCGACGCACGCGGCCCAGGCATGCTGCCAGATCCATTCGCCGAGACGGGGCATCTGCAGACGTGACAAGAGCAGTACCTCAGGCTGCGACGTTCCGGAATAACGGCGGAGCAGGGTCCAGTACAATTCCGCGTGCTCCCTCTCGCCGATACGCCGGTTGCTCAACTGCTCGTCGAGGTCGCTGGCCAGCGTCAAATGTCCACGCCCGATGTCAAAATGCAGGATTTGCTGGCCGAAACCAGGCTGCCCGGCCGACCACGCAGGCTGGCGCCCGTCCGCCTGAAACAGGTGCCCACTGGCGTCGATCGTCGGCGAGCGCGCGGCACCAGGGAGCGTCACCTGCAGCACCCGCGACCACTGCGCAGCAGTCGCCGGTGGCAGTTCCAGACGCCTCACCCCAAGACTGTCGAGCAGCGGATCGTCCACGCCGGGGAGTTCGGCCACAGCGATCAGGTACCCGCCGTCCTCGATCCAGGCCAATAGTCGACGCAAGCGCTCAGCTGACAACACATGCGGGCGCTGACGGTCGAGGAGCAGTGTCGCACCTGCCGGCAGTCGGTCGAGGATGCGAGCATCCGACTGCCGCGTCAAGCGGCCGCCCATGCGCGCGGTAAAGCGCTCGGCAGCCAGCCAGGGATTGCGCCTGGCCTCGGCCTGCGGGGCCTCCCGGCGGTGCACCGGCACCCGTTCGAGGTTCATCATCAGCCAGCTCGTGAGCAGCAGCGCAACGACCACGCCGACGGAAGCCCAGACGACACGGCGAGTCATGGCCGTACCACCCGCGCTGCGAAATGCCTCCCCCATGTCTCGACCAGTGCCTCGACCCGTTTGACCGACACTGGCAGATGACCGTACGCCGCCAGACACCAGGCCTCGATGACCTCGACGAAGCACTTCTCCGCCGCTTCGGGAAGGCGCCCGGCGACTCGACGCCGGCAGTCGCTTTCGCTGTCTCCGGCAGCGAACTCGATCTGGCAATCATCGATCAGCGCCACCAGCGCTCCCCGGTAAAGCAGGCTCAGCGCCTCGATGGTTGCGCCGCTGGCGAGAGCCGCATGCGCCGCCGCAACGATGTCGGCCGGCAGGGAGGCTGGCCGCAGATCGAAGCCGCAGAGAAACTCCGGCGCGACGCGCGTCCGCTCGCTACCCAGGTTTTCGCGGTAACGCACGACCAGGATGATCACCATTGCCAGGGCAAGACCGACGACGATCCAGAACAAGGCCCGCAGCACCTCGGCCAGGAACTCAATCGTCCGAACCAGCGCCTTGAGCCAGTCGCGTTCGTGGGGATCATCTGCCGCCGGCTGCTCGCGCCAATGCCAGCGCCAGTCCTCCGTGACCTGGCCAAAAACCGGATCGGCAAGTACCGCGTCTATGGCTTCCCTGGCCACCCGGTGCGCCAGGTCGCTGTGCTCCGACGCGGACAGTACGTGCGTCGGCTGCGCAGATTCCTGCGCGCACAGGGGCGCAGGCAGCGACAGCGCCAACCCCAGAGCCAGCGGCAACAGCGCCAGCAGCGGAACGGCACCGATCGTCGTCGAACGGCGCTCGGCCAGACGGCGGAAGGCCAGTTCGATGTCCCAGGCTTCGAGTTCGCTGCGACGGTTCAGGTAGAGAGAGAAACCCGAAGCCACATAGAGCGGCTCGACGACGGTTTCGGCGACCATGAACATCAGGTTACCGAAGAGATTTCGCATACCTGAGGGCTCATCTCCAAACCACTCCCACAGCGACAGATCATGGCCCTCCCCTGGCACCATGGCCGACAGCGTGATCAGCATCGACACCAGCAAAATCGACGACATGTTCGCGCAGAAGACGGTCAGCCACACGGCATGGTCACGGCAACGCCGGCCCAGCAGCCTGAAACGCGCACGCGCGTCGGCCGCACGCTGCTCCTCAAGCTGCCATACCGGCAGCAGCAGGGAACGGGCCAGACTGAAGCGGCGCAGACTCAGGCCAGAGAGCACGCCCGGCCCTCGCAACAGCCCCGGCAGCTCGCGCAGCAACTCGCGCACGCAGAGCTGGTTGCCGAAGACGGATCGACTGAAGACATGCAGCAGCACGCGGTCGAAAACCGGTTTCAGCCACCAGAGCACGAACATCGCGTATCCCGGCCACGGCCACAGGAGCAGCAGAATGACGATGCCGGCGGGCCAGTACGTGGCAAACCAGGCGCGGTACACCCTTGGCGCCCAGGCATGCAGCATCGCGTGCCCGAGATCCAGCGCCTCCCACGCGCTGCGCCGGCGCAGGCGGACGGCAATGTCCTCAAGCCGCACGGGATCGGCGGCCGCCCAGCAACAGATAGGTGCAGGTCAGCAGCCAGAAACCCATCCCGACAGCGATCTTGAACTCCAGCGAAACGCCGCGCAGTGGCGACCAGAATGCCTCGATAAAGGCCGCGAGAAAGGTCAGGGCGGCCGCACCGTAGAGCAGCTGGACCGCGACGTGGCCGTTCTCCTTCAACGCCGCCAGACGCGACAGCCGTCCCGGCGCCAGCAGTGCCAGGCCAAGCTTCAACCCGGCCGCACCGGAGAGCACCGCGCCGGTCAGCTCGAAAGCGCTGTGGCCGGCAACGAAACCCCAAAAAGTCGATACGAAACCGATCTGCGTCAAGTGACCGGCGACCGCACCGATGTACAGGCCGTTGTAGAGCAGGTAGAAGACGGTACCCAGGCCAAAGGCAATGCCGCCGGCGAAGGCCTGGAAATCGATGCGCACGTTGTTGGCAATGTAGAAACCCCACATCGCCCACTCACTCGATGCAGCACGCGGCCTCCCCAGGTGCGGCGCCGACGGCGAGTACATGTTCTCGATCTCGGTCACCGTCTCCGGCGACAACAGCAGGAAAGCGACGTCAGGCCAGGCTTGAATCGCCAGCAGCATAGCCAGCAGCGGCGCAGCGAAGAGCAGCAGGGCGGCGAGAACAATGCGCCACTCGCTGCGCACCAGGACCGGGAAGCCACCGGCAACGAAGCGCAGGATGGCGCCACCCTCCGGCTTGCCTGCACCGTAGATGCGCTGGTGTGCAGCCAGCACGCGCCGGTGCAGATCCTCGGCAAGCGCCGCCGAGTAGTTCCGGTCACGCACCAGCGCCAGGTCGTGGCACAGCCGGCGGAAGCGGTGCGGCAGGCCGGCGGCGTCGATGGGATCGCCTGCCACAGCGCCGTTCACGACCCGCCGCCGCGGCGCCAGCCAGCGATCCCAGGCCTCCCATTCCGCCTGCCGGTGAGCGATGTATCGGCGTTCCTTGACCATGCAGGTCAGCAGCTTGCTCCGGACGGACAGGTGGCCAGGGCTCCGGGCACCGGCGACAGCATCCGACCTTCGCCAACCCAGGCGCGAATGCCTCCCTTGACGTTGTACACCTTCTGATAACCCGCCTGCTGCGAGAGAACCTGACTCGCCACCCGGGTCCGATTACCGCTGCGGCAAATGACGATGACCGGCTGATCGGGCCCGGCCACCGCCTGTACCTGTTGCAGCCAGGCCGGCGGATCGGCACGGCCATGCTCGTCGAAAAAGGTCAACAGCCTGCTGCCCGGCAGGATCCCGGTTTCCTTCCATTCGCCGGCGGTGCGGATGTCGATGACCGGCACGCCCGCGCCGGCAAGGCGTGCCAGTTCGGCATTGTCGATATCCACCACTTCGGCGCGGACCGGAAGCGCAAGAAGCAGCGACAGAAACCAGAAAAGCGGGCGCTGGACCATGATCGACACTCCTGAGACACTCGAGCCGCCATCATACAGTGTCCCTCTGCCAGCGCGGCAGGGCATGCGCATCCCGGCAGCACCGACGCTGACATTCCAGTGCGCGGCTGCCAATGCGACGAGCAGGAAAGTCATGAAAATGGCACCGGAGCCCGCTTCCCCGGTGCGCCCTGCCCTTTGCGTCGCGAAACCCTTTTCAGCGCTGCGGGGGCGCGTTAGTATTCATGTTCGCTCTTTTGGGGCCAGAGGCCATGACTCTGGGCTCGTGCCAAGGAAAGGATAGGTTCGTCTTGAAACCCACCGATATCGGCGCACCCGACTACTTCCACAAAGTCGTGGATTGCCAATGGGCATGCCCAGCCCACACCCCCGTTCCCGAATACATCCGCCTGATTGCCGCCGGCCGCTACAGCGAGGCGTACATGGTCAACTGGGTGTCGAACGTCTTCCCCGGCATTCTTGGACGCACCTGCGACCGTCCGTGCGAACCGGCGTGTCGTCGCAGCCGCGTCGAAGAGGAAACGGCGGACGGCCTCAACCGCCGGGAACCGGTCGCCATCTGTCGGCTGAAGCGCGTCGCCGCCGACTACAAGCAGGATATCCGTGGCCTGCTGCCGCCAGCGGCAACCCAGAAAAACGGCCGGCGCATCGCTTGCGTCGGGGCCGGTCCCGCTTCGCTGACCGTGGCGCGTGACCTCGCGCCGCTCGGCTACGAGGTCGTCATTTACGATGGCGATGCCCGCGCCGGTGGCATGATCCGCACGCAGATCCCGAAATTCCGGTTGCCCGAGGAGATCATCGACGAAGAAACGGGCTACATTCTCGGGCTCGGCGTCGACTTCCGCAGCCGCCAGTACGTCAGTTCGCTGAAGAACCTGCTCGCCGAAGGCTACGATGCGATATTCGTCGGCTCGGGAGCGCCGCGTGGCCATGATCTCGACATTCCCGGACGCAAGGAGGCGGCGAAGTACATTCATCTCGGCATCGACTGGCTGGCCAGCGTCGCTTTCGGCCACGTGACCTCGATCAGCAAGCGGGTGATCGTGCTCGGCGGCGGCAATACGGCGATGGACTGTTGCCGCTCTTCACGCCGCCTCGGCGGCCAGGACGTGAAGGTCATCGTGCGCTCAGGTTTCGAACAGATGAAGGCCAGCCCCTGGGAGAAGGAAGACGCGATGCACGAAGGCATCCCGATCCTCAACAATCTGGTGCCCAAGGCCTTCACCCACAACGGTGGCCGTCTCACCGGCGTCACCTTCCAGAAGATTCGCGCGGTATTCGATGAACAGGGACGGCGCAGCCTGGTGCCGACCGGCGAACCCGACGCCCACTTCGAGTGCGACGAGGTGCTGGTGGCGGTCGGTCAGGACAATGCTTTCCCCTGGATCGAGCGCGACATCGGCATCGAATTCGACAAGTGGGGGCTGCCCAGGCTCGACGAGCGGACCATGCAGTCCACGCTGCCGAATGTTTTCTTCGGCGGTGATGCGGCTTTCGGGCCGAAGAACATCATCTGGGCGGTGGCGCACGGCCACGAAGCGGCAGTGTCGATCGACCGCCTGTTGAACGGCGAAGACATCGCCATCCGGCCGGAGCCGATGACCAATCTGGTTTCACAGAAGATGGGCATCCATGCCTGGCGTTACGACAATGCCATCTCGGTGGACCGCCGCCTGCGCGTACCGCTGCGTGACATCAGCGCTGCCCTGAAGAGCATCAAGATCGAGGTCGAACTGGGCTTTGATCCGCAACTGGCGTTCAAGGAGGCGCAGCGCTGCCTCAACTGCGACGTACAGACGGTGTTCACGTCCAGGCTGTGTATCGAGTGCGACGCCTGCATGGACATCTGCCCGATGGACTGCATCAGTTTCACGGCCAACGGCGACGAGCAGGAGTTGCGCCCGCGCCTGCTCGCCCCGGCGCTGAACACCAGCCAGGATCTCTACGTCTCGGAGACGCTGAAAACCGGGCGGGTGATGGTCAAGGACGAAGATGTATGCCTGCACTGCGGCCTGTGCGCTGAACGCTGCCCAACCGGCGCGTGGGATATGCAGAAATTCCTGCTGGTGATGACCCACGCGGGCTCCGGCTGCCGCAGTGCCGGCGTCCAGGGTCCGCAACCAGTAGTCGTCGCCTGAGGAGCGAAAATGCAGAAGATCGAAGCGGTCAATGATTTCGTCGTCAAGTTCGCCAATATCAACGGCTCGGGGTCGGCCTCAGCCAACGAACTGTTCGCACGCGCCATCCTGCGCATGGGTGTGCCGGTCTCACCGCGCAACATCTTCCCGTCCAACATCCAGGGACTGCCGACCTGGTTCGAAGTGCGCGTCACCGAGCACGGCTATCTCGGCCGGCGCGGTGGCGTGGACATGATGGTGGCGATGAATCCCCAGACCTGGGATCAGGATGTCCGGGAAATCGACCCCGGCGGCTACCTGTTCTACGACAGCTCCAAGCCGCTGCCGCGCGCGAAATTCCGCGACGACATCCACGTACTCGGCATGCCGCTGACCGAGATCTGCAACGACCACTACAGCGACTCGCGGCAACGCCAGCTGTTCAAGAACATCATCTACGTCGGCGCGTTGACGACGCTGCTCGACATCGACCCGGCCGAGATCGAAAGGCTGTTCAGCGAGCAGTATCAGGGCAAGGAGAAGCTGTTCGACTCCAACGTCCAGGCGCTCAATCTCGGACGCGAATTCGCGCGTGCGCACCTCAAGCCGATCGCGCTCAAGGTCGAGCGCCGCGACCGCGTCGGCGACAGGATCTTCGTCGACGGCAACACCGCCGCCGCGCTGGGCTGCGTCTATGGTGGCGCTTCGGTTTGCGCGTGGTATCCGATCACCCCGTCGTCGTCGGTAGCGGAAGCCTTTCAGCGCTTCGCGCAGAAGTTGCGCATCGACCCGGCCACCGGCGCGCGGCGTTATTCGATCGTCCAGGCCGAAGACGAACTGGCCTCGATCGGCATGGTCATTGGCGCCGGCTGGAACGGTGCGCGCGCCTTCACCGCCACGTCCGGTCCCGGCATCTCTTTGATGTCCGAGTTCATCGGGCTGGCCTACTTTGCGGAGATCCCGGCGGTGCTGATCAACGTCCAGCGCGGTGGGCCATCGACCGGCATGCCGACGCGTACCCAACAGGCCGATGTACTCGCCTGCGCCTACGCGTCGCACGGCGATACCAAACACGTGCTGCTCTTTCCCGAAGACCCCTACGAATGCTTCGAGATGTCGGCACAGGCCCTCGACCTCGCCGAGCGCCTGCAGACCCCGGTGTTCGTCATGACCGACCTCGACATCGGCATGAACCAGCGTCTGTGTCGCCCCTTCGCCTGGGACGACCAGCGCGAGTACGACCGCGGCAAGGTGATGACCCGTGAAGCCCTCGACGCCGGTGCCGATTTCGGCCGTTACCTCGACGTCGACGGCGACGGCATCCCCTTCCGCACCTATCCGGGCACGCATCCGACCAAGGGCGGTTACTTCACCCGCGGCACGACCAAGAACGCCTATGCCGGTTACTCCGAAGTCGGCGCCGACTACATCTACAACATGCAGCGGCTGCGGCAGAAGTTCGAGACGGCAAAGTCGCTGGTGCCGATGCCGGTGCTTACGGCCGCCCGGTACCCGGCGCGTTTCGCCGCCATTTTCTATGGTTCGACGGGGCCGGCGATGCAGGAAGCCATCGACGCGCTCGCCGAACAGGGAATCTACATCAACGCCCTGCGCGTACGCGCCTTCCCTTTCCAGAACGAGATCGCCGACTTCATCGCCTCGCACTCGAAGGTCTTCGTGCTTGAACAGAACTTCGACGGGCAACTGACCACGCTATTGGTCAACGAAGCCGGCGTGAATCCGGCGAGCCTGATCCCGGTACTGCATTACGACGGTACGCCGATCACCGCGCGCTTCATCACCCAGGAGATCGCCGAACGCGTTTCACGCCTGAACGTGCGCCCGCTCCGCGAACACATGGTGGCCTGAGATGACTTACCTTGCCAAACCCAAGCTGCACCACCCCAGCCTCGCCAAGAACCGCGTCGGCTATACCCGCCGTGATTACGAAGGCCGGGTTTCCACCCTGTGTGCCGGCTGCGGCCACGATTCGATCTCGGCGGCGATCATCCAGGCCTGCTGGGAACTCGACATCGAACCGCACCGCGTAGCCAAACTCTCGGGAATCGGTTGTTCGTCGAAGACGCCGGACTACTTTCTCGGCAACTCGCACGGCTTCAACACCGTGCACGGCCGCATGCCCTCGGTGCTTACCGGCGCCTACCTCGCCAACCGGGAACTGATCTACCTCGGTGTTTCCGGCGACGGCGATTCGGCGTCGATCGGCCTCGGCCAGTTTGCGCACGTGCTGCGCCGCGGCGTGAACATGACCTATCTGGTCGAAAACAATGGCGTCTACGGACTCACCAAGGGCCAGTTCTCGGCCACCGCCGACAAAGGATCGAAGTCCAAGAAGGGGCAGACCAATAACGACGCGCCGATCGACCTGGTGACCCTGGCGCTGGTCATGGGCGCCACCTTCGTCGCCCGCAGCTTCTCGGGCGACAAGACACAACTGGTGCCGCTGATCCGGGCCGCACTGGCGCATCCGGGCGCCGCGGTGATCGACGTGCTCTCGCCGTGCATCGCCTTCAACAACCACAGTGGCAGCACCAAGAGCTACGACTATGTCCGCGAGCACAACGAAGCGGTCAACCGCCTCGATTTCTTCCCGCAGCGCGAGGAGATCACCGCCGACTACGGCGCCGGCGAACTGATCGAGGTGCGCCAGCACGACGGATCGCTGGTTCGCCTGCGCAAGCTGCACGCCGACTACGACCCCACCGACCGCATCCGGGCGATGAGCTACGTCCAGGAGCACGCCGCACGCGGCGAAGTGGTCACCGGCCTGCTCTACGTCGACGGCGAGGCCTGTGACCTGCACGAACAGCTCGGGACCGTCGAGACACCATTGAATACCCTCGGCGCTGCCGAGCTGTGCCCGGGTTCGGCTGCTCTGGAAAAGATCAACGCCTCGCTGCGGTAGTTCGCTGCAATCCCTGTCGCCGACTACATTGGCCTTCCCGGCGTCACCGCTGCCGGCTTGCGCTCCGGGCGTCCGACGCCCGGAGCAGCCAGAGCGGAACGCCCACTGACCCCCGCAAAACTCGCCTTGCACTTGATCCCGCCCGGCAGCTTCATCCCCGGATTGGCCATTTCCAGGCGAACGCCGAAAGTGCCGCTGGCGGCGTCGTGCACCCGGTCGATGACCTTCACCGTCGCCGTGTAGCGGCCACCGACCGGCGCCTCGGGCAACACCTCGGCGCTCTGGCCGAGAACCAGCTTGCCGAAGGCCTCGATCGGCATCAGCACCTCGACGAACAGCGTGCCGATGTCGGCCAGCCGCAGGATCGGTTTGCGCAGGTCGCGGTTGTCGGCGAGTTCCCCGGCGTTGAGCAGGCGGTCGACGACGACGCCATCGACCGGGCTCCTGATCGTGCGCAGACGCAACTGCTCGGACAGGCGACGGAACTCGATCTCCGCGAGGCGACGGTCGTCCCTGGCCTCGATCAGTTCGGATTCGGCGAGCCGTTTTTCGGTCAGCGCCTCGTCGCGGTCGTGCAGCGAGATGAACGACTGTCCGGCCAGCTTTTCGCGCCGGTTGTACTTGGCGGTCGAGAACTCGACCCGGCTCTCGCCGGTCCTGATCCGGCCGTGCATCGTCGAACGGTAACGCGCGGCTTCGGTCGCCGCGCGCTCGACTCCCGAATCGAGCGTCACCAGCACCTGCCCGGCCTTTACGCTATCGCCGCGGTCCACCCAGATCTTCTCGATCAGCCCCTCGCTGGCCGCGCGCACCTCAATCGTCCTGCTCGGTTCGACGATGCAGTCGAACTCTCCGGCAGACGCCCCGCCGGAGAGCAGCGCCAGCAGCAGCCAGCCTCTCCCCTTCGCCATCCCTCATTCCCCCCTTCCGGCAAATGCCAGAGATCTTTCGAGCTGTTTGTCCCGTTCCACTGTCTGTCGCCGAATCCGTGAATTCTGTTGCTCGGCCGCGCGCTGCGCGAATCGCCGCAGCCAGATTCCGAGCGCTGCCGGCAGCAGCCCGTCGGGCGTGACGCGCGCGCGCAGCCAGCCGAGCAGCAGCGCAGCGTGCGCGACAAACAATTCGTCGTCGAGCGAGACGATCGCTTCGCACGATCCGGGATCGCCCTGACGGCCGGCGCGGCCAAAGAGCTGGCGGTCGATGCGCGCCGCGTCGTGGTATTCCGAGAGAATCACGTGCAGACCGCCGGCCTGCCGCACCTCTGTGCTGAGCACGATGTCGGTGCCACGGCCAGCCATGTTGGTGGCGACGGTGATCCGACCCGGCTGCCCGGCTTGCGCGATGATCGCCGCTTCGCCGGCGTCCTGGCGCGCGTTGAGCACCGCGTGCGGCAAGCCGGCGGCGAACAGCCGCTGACTGGCAAGCTCGGACGCCGCCACCGAGCGGGTACCGATCAGCACCGCGCGCCCGTCGGCACGCATCGCGGCCGCGCGCTCGACCACCGCCGCCCAGCGCCGCTCGCTGTCGAGGAAGACGCGCTGCCCGAGGTCGCAGCGCCGCAGTGGCCGATGCGGCGGAATCGGCAGCACCTCCAGCGCATAGACCGAGCACATTTCCGGCGCCACTTCGATGGCCGTGCCGGTCATGCCGGCCAGGCACAGGTAGCGGCGGAAGAAGCGCTGATAGGTGATGCGCGAAATGGTATCGCGCCGCTTGCTGAGGGCCAGTCCTTCCTTGACCTCGATCATCTGCTGCAGGCCGCGCTCCCACGAGCGATCGGCCATCACCCGGCCGGTGTACTCATCGACGATCTGCAGCTTGCCGTCGACAATCAGGTAGTGGCGATCGAGCTGAAACAGGTGCAGCGCCGACAGGCCCTGCTCGACGAGTTCCTCGCGCGCCCGCGGAATGCGCCACAGTCCCGGCAGACCGCGGGCGAACTCGGCAACCGTGACGCGACCGGCATCCGCAAGCTCGATGCTGCGCTCCTGGCGCCGCAACAGGTAGTGCTGTTGGGAATCGAGGCGGGCGGCAAGCGCCAGTGCCTGCGCGTAGAGCTCGCGCCCCTGCGCGTCATCCACATCGCTGGAGATGATCAGCGGCGTCCTGGCTTCGTCGATCAGCACGCTGTCGGCCTCGTCGACGATCGCGAAATACAGGCCGCGCAGCAGCAACGGCGATCGCTCCGGGCTGCGCGCCCCGGCCAGCCAGTCATCGAGCACGCCGCCGGCGCCACCTCTCGCTCGTTGCCGGGCCAGGCGATCGCGCAGATAGTCGAAGACCAGATCCTTGTTCACGCAGTAGGTCACGTCGCTGCCATAGGCCTGCACGCGCTGCGCAGGTGCCTGCCCGGGAACGATCAAGCCGACCCGCAGCGCGAAGAACGCATACACCGGCGCAAGATACGCGGCATCGCGGCTCGCCAGGTAGTCGTTCACCGTGATCACATGTACCGGCGCGCCAGCGAGCGCCACGGTCACTGCCGGCAGCACCGCGGTCAGCGTCTTGCCTTCGCCGGTCGGCATTTCCGCCAGTGCGCCGCGCAGCATGGCGTAGCCGCCCATCAGTTGCACCGGATAGTGGCGCAGGCCGAGCCGCCGAGCACAGACCTCGCGGACCAGCGCGAAGCACTCGGCGACCGGCGCGTCGGCGAGCCCCTGTACCTGCAGGGTGGCGCGTACAGCCATCACCCGGTCGCGCAGCTGTTCCGTCTCCAGCGCGCGCAGTTCGGCGGCGAGCGCTTCGACGCGCTCGGCAAACTGCCGCAGTCGCCGGCAACGCAGCGGCGCGGCAGCTTGTGCCCAGCGACCGCGCAGGCGGCCAAGCAGGCGATCGAGGCGACCGTCCTTGAGATCGCGACGCTCGGCGTACGGGCCCGGGGCGAAGTCCCGTACCTGCCAGCCATCGAGCAACGCTCTAGCAGCCTGTCGGACTATAGGCCTGCCGCTGCCGGATATGCTATAATCATAGCTATTCAAGCGACCGAGGTCTGGCATGTCCAAGTTCATCGTCACCGACCGCAAGACCGACTACCTGCTGCCGCCGTCACTCGACGATTGGCTGAACCAGGATCACTTGGCGCGATTCATTGTGGAGGTGGTCGACCAGCTTGAT
>JAKOZI010000191.1 GCA_029780075.1 Pseudomonadota bacterium | reverse complement strand
TTTCTGGATGGCTTCGATGTTGCGCTGGTGCAAGGCCACCTTGTCGCGGTATTGCTGGATACGCTCCTGCACCTTGCCGCCGCTGATCGCACCACCCTGCATACGTTCGCTTGGCAGGACGATCGCTTCCTGTTCGGCGAGGTCCTTCTTCGCCTGCTCGGCATTTTTCTGCTCGGCGGCCAATTCGCCCTCGAGAATGCGCCGGCGGTCGGTGTCGCGCGATTTCTGTGTCTGGTCGTCCACCTTCGGGAAACTGCCCGGCGTCGGGGTCGAAGTCGATGACTTGGGCGCGGACTTGGCAGAGGGCGTTAGATTGACGGGGTTGAGCAGGATCTTTCTGCAATTCTTGGTCGGTGCGGTCGTGAGTAAAGGCGACTGCCCGTCCGAATCGCACCTATATATATCCTGTGCATAAGCCCCGAGGGCGAGCAGCGACAGCAGTGCGAACGAAATACACAGGTCTTGCTGTTTCATCGTCGTCCCATTTCCTCTTGGCAAATCACCCCGCTCATGGACCGGCCACCCTCATGCGCAACCTTGCACTCGCGATCAGGCATCAGTGTATTGGATGACCGAAATGAATACAAACGCCAAAACCAGGCGATCGGCAGACAAAAAAAGGACGGGCTCGCCCGTCCTTTCCGCTTGGCTGCCAGGTCAGCAGATGTAGTACAGTTCGAAATCCACCGGGTGGGTGGTCATGCGCACCTTGTTGACCTCGTCCATCTTCAATTCAAGGTAGGCGTCGATCCAGTCGTCGGAAAAGACACTGCCGCGGTGCACCACCCTGCATACGTTCGCTTGGCAGGACAATCGCTTCCTATTCGGCGAGGTCCTTCTTTGCCTGCTCGGCATTTTTCAGCTCGGCGGCCAGTTCGCCATCGAGAATGCGCCGGCGGTTTCGCTGCCGGCGCGAGATTGAGATTCCTGCACATCTTGGTCGGCACATTGGAGTAGGTGATACGCCCGTCACCGTCGGCACACTTGTAGATGTCCTGCGCGTGCACGGGTACGGTCGCCAGCAATGGGAGTGCGATCGAAAGACACAGGTCTTGCAGTTTCATCGTATTCGTATTCCTTGGTCGCGACCAACTCGCCGGTGGAGACGGGCAAAGCAATACTAACGCGGTGGGAAGACGATCGGTAGACAAAAAAAGGACGGGCAAGCCCGTCCTCCTCTCTGTGCCGCCTGATCAGCAGCTGTAGTACAGTTCGAATTCCACGGGGTGGGTGGTCATGCGCACCTTGTTGACCTCGTCCATCTTCAATTCAAGATAGGCGTCGATCCAGTCGTCGGAAAAGACACCGCCGCGGGTCAGGAACTCGCGGTCCTTGTCCAGCGAGGCGAGTGCTTCTTCGAGGCTGGCACACACGGTCGGGATCTTCGCATCCTCTTCCGGCGGCAGATCGTAGAGGTTCTTGTCTGCCGGATCGCCAGGATGAATCCGGTTCTGAATGCCATCGAGGCCGGCCATCAGCAGAGCCGAGAAGCACAGGTAGGGATTGGCGATCGGGTCCGGGAAGCGCGTTTCGATGCGCCGCGCCTTGTCCGAAGCCACATGCGGCACGCGGATCGAAGCCGAGCGGTTCTTGGCCGAATAAGCGAGCTTGACCGGCGCCTCGTAGTGCGGGACCAGCCGCTTGTACGAATTCGTGCCGGGATTGGTGATCGCGTTCAGCGCCTTGGCGTGCTTGATGATGCCGCCGATATAGAAGAGCGCCATTTCGGAAAGGCCGGCATAACCGCTGCCGGCGAACAGGTTCTTGCCATCCTTCCAGATCGACTGATGGACGTGCATGCCCGAACCATTGTCGCCAACGATGGGCTTCGGCATGAAGGTCGCGGTCTTGCCGTATTGATGGGCGACGTTGTGGACCACATACTTGAGCACCTGCGTCCAGTCGGCGCGCTTGACCAGCGTGCTGAACAGGGTGCCAATCTCGCACTGGCCCGCCGTGGCGACTTCGTGGTGGTGGACTTCGACCGGAACTCCGACCGTCTCGAGCGTCAGGACCATCGCCGAGCGGATGTCGTGCAGGCTGTCGACCGGTGGCACCGGGAAGTAGCCGCCCTTGATCCCTGGGCGGTGACCGGTTCCACCCTCACCTTCAGTTTTTTCGCCACTCGTCCAGGCGGCTTCCTGCGAAAAGATTTTCAGGGTGCAGCCCGACATGTCGACGCTCCAGGACACCGAATCAAAGATGAAGAATTCGGGTTCCGGTCCAAAATAAGCGGTGTCACCAATGCCACAGGACTTCAGGTAGGCTTCGGCACGCTTGGCGATCGACCGCGGATCCCGGTCGTAGCCGCGGCCATCGGCAGGGTCGACGACGTCACAGGTGATGACCACCGTGGTTTCATCGAAAAAGGGGTCGATGTACGCGGTGCTCGGATCGGGCATCAACTGCATATCCGAAGCCTGAATGCCTTTCCAGCCGGCGATCGACGAACCATCGAAAGCGTGGCCGTTCTCGAACTTGTCTTCGTCGAAAGCGCTGACCGGCACGGTCACGTGCTGTTCCTTGCCACGGGTGTCTGTGAAACGAAAGTCGACGAACTTCGCCTCGTTTTCCTTGACCATATTGATGACGTCTTGCGGGCTTGCCATTGCGGAGTCTCCTGAACAGGTTGCCGGTTCAACCGGCGACAATAGAACAATAAGTGCGCGGGGGTACTAGCAGAAAACGTGCCAAACCATGCCCTGCTGAGCGTTTATTGTGCCACAAGGGTCTGGCGCATTATTGGGCTTTTTTCGATGCACCGCGGCGGTGCGTACGAATCCGGGCGGCACATTTCTGGTGCGTTGCAGGGAGCTGGTTCCGAGCGCCTCTCGGCAGTCATGTGATTTATACTCCTTGCTTTGATAAACCCTCTTGGGACAGGCTCTCGCCACACACACTATGGGAAAACTGACCGATCTGCTGCAACTTGCGCAGGAACGCGGGCGCGAACTTGGTCTACCTTATGCTGGCGCCCTGACGCCGCAGGAAGCGCATGCGGTTTGGCGGCTTGCGCCAGGCGCCAAGCTGGTCGATGTCCGTACGCGCGCGGAATGGGATTGGGTCGGCCGCATTCCCGGTGCGATCGAGATTGAGTGGATGAGCTATCCGGACAATCGGCCCAACAGCCATTTCCTGTCGCACTTGAAACAACAGGTCGATCGTGAGGCGCTGCTGATGTTCATCTGTCGCAGCGGGGCGCGTTCGCACAACGCCGCCGCGCTGGTTGGCGAAGCGCTGCGTAACGACTGCTACAACGTGCTGGAGGGCTTTGAAGGCGACAAGGATGCCAACGGCCAGCGCGGCCAGCTGGGAGGGTGGCGTCACGCCGGTTTGCCATGGCGTAGCTGAACCTTTTGCCGCCAGCCCGGTCTGGCTTCCTGGACATCGATTTGAGTATTACCGCATGCAAACCTCGACCATCAGCTTCGACAGTTTCAACCACCTCCAGGACGATGCCTGTCACCAGCGCATCCGCGTCGCCCGTGAGCGGCTCGGCCGGGAAGCGGTGTTACTCTGCCATCACTACCAACGCGCCGACGTGTACCAGTACGCCGACCTGACGGGCGACTCGCTGAAACTCTCGCGTCTCGCCTCACAAACCGATTCCCGCTACATCGTGTTTTGCGGTGTGCATTTCATGGCTGAAGTCGCCGACATCATGTCGAAGCCGGAGCAGCTGGCGATCCTGCCGGATCTGGCGGCGGGCTGTTCGATGGCGGACATGGCCAACCTGGCCAAGGTCGAACGCTGCTGGCGTGAACTCGGCGAGGTCCTGGATGCCGAGCAGGAAGTCACGCCGGTGACCTACATCAATTCCGCCGCCGATCTGAAGGCCTTTTGCGGCGCCCACGGCGGCATCGTGTGCACCTCGTCCAATGCCGGCACGATTGCCGCCTGGGCATTCGAGCGTCGCCAGAAAATTCTATTCTTTCCCGACCAGCACCTGGGGCGCTGGACCGGCTTCAGGATGGGCATTCCGCTCGATGAGATGATGGTCTGGGACCCGGATCTCGAAAACGGTGGGCTTACCAGCGAGCAGATCCGGCGGGCCAGACTGCTGCTCTGGAAAGGCCATTGCTCGGTACATCAGATGTTCCAGCCGGCGCACATCATGCGTTTCCGCAACCACTACCCGGAGGGGCTGGTGATTGCCCATCCCGAGTGCAGCTTCGAGGTGTGCCGGCAATCGGATTTCGTCGGCTCGACGGAACATATCGTCCGGACGATCAAGGAAGCCGCGCCGAATACGCGCTGGCTGGTCGGCACCGAGCTCAATCTCGTCAACCGTCTGGCCGAGGAGGTCAGGCACGAGGGCAAGATCGTGCAGTTCATGGCACCAACGGTCTGCATGTGTTCGACGATGCAGCGCATCGACCCGCAGCACCTGGCATGGACGCTCGAGAATCTGGCCGATGGCAAGGTGGTCAACCAGATTCGGGTTGCGGAGCACGAGAAAGACCTGGCCAGGCTGGCGCTGGACCGGATGCTGGCCGTATCCTGAGGCAAACCGGGGGCAGGGCATGCACGGCAAGCTGCAGGTGGTCGTCCGAATCTACGGGATCAGGAACTGCGACAGCATGCAGAAGGCCTTCGTCTGGCTGGCGGAGCATGCTGTGGTCTGTGACTTCGTTGACTATCGCCAAGCGGCACCAAGCGCCGCGCAACTGGCCGACTGGAACCTCCGCGTCGGCTGGAAGGCGCTGCTCAACACGCGCGGGACGACATGGCGGCGGCTCGGCGAGGAAGACCGTGCCGACGTTGACGAAGCCCGGGCGCTGACGCTGATGGCCAGGCACATCCAAGCCTGATCAGGAGACCGGTAATCGACACCGGTACGGCCTTGCTGGTCGGATTCGACCCGGACCGTTATGCCAGAGAACTGTTGGGACGAGGCCCATGACCGACGATTGCCTGCACCGTTTCCTGTTCGACGATCTGGACATTCGCGGCGCTCTGGTGCGCCTCGGTCCGGCGTGGAGGGCGATGATCGAGAACCGTGCCTACCCTGCACCGGTCGTCCAGCTGCTGGGTGAAATGAGCGCCACGACCGTTCTCCTGAGTGGCCAGCTCAAGCAGCCCGGGCGCCTGACCATCCAGATGCGGGGCAGCGGGCCCATCGCCCTGCTGGTCATCGATTGCAATGAAACACTGCAGATTCGCGGCATGGCCAAGTGTGCCGAGCAGACGCAGCCCAATTCAGGCCTGCAACTGCTCGGGCAGGGGCAATTGCAGCTCTCGCTGGAGACGGCGTCAATGCACGAGCCCTATCAGAGCATCGTGCCGCTTGACGGCGAAAACATCGCCGAGGTCTTCGAGCATTATCTCCGGCAGTCTGACCAGATGCCCGCGCGCTTCTTCCTGGCCGCTTCGTCGGTGGCGGCAGCCGGACTCTTTCTCCAGAAGTTGCCTGCTGCAGCAGAGCGCGACCTCGATGGCTGGGCGCGCGTCGAAGCCCTGGCGGCGACCGTGCAGGATGCCGAGCTGTTGTCGGTGCCGGCCGAAGAACTGCTGCGCCGCCTCTTCCCGGAGGAAATCGTGCGCCTCTTTCCGGCGCGGGCGGTGACCCATAACTGTCCCGAGAACTGGGAGAAAGTACGTTCGATGCTGCGCGCCCTCGGGCCCGGCGAAGTCTATGCGGCGTTGCGGGAACAGGGCGAAGTCGTCGTCAAGGACGACATCTGCAACCGCGACTACCGTTTCGACGCGCTGGCGATCGACGAACTCTTCCGCGATTCGCCGTCGCCTCCGACGCTGCATTGACGGCGGCAAACCGGTCAGAGCACCTTGCCGGGATTCATCAGGCCCCATGGGTCAAGGGCGCGTTTGATACCGCGCATCATCTCGATCTCGAGCGGGCTCTTGTAGCGCAGAAGTTCTTCGCGCTTCAGCTGCCCGATACCATGTTCGGCACTGATGCTGCCTCCCAGTGCATGCACCAGATCGTGGACGATGCGGTTGACCTGCGGTTGCAAGGCCAGGAACATGGCATTCTCGCCGGCCTCGGATTTCGACTGGTTGTAATGCAGATTGCCGTCACCGATGTGACCGAAGGCGACGATGCGAATCTCCGGAAAAGCCAGCGCGAGCGCCTGACCAGCACGCTCGATGAACTCCGGAATGCGCGAGATCGGTACCGAAACGTCGTGTTTGATACTCGGGCCTTCGATCTTCTGTGCTTCGCCGATATTCTCGCGCAGCGCCCATAGACGCCTGGCCTGCTCGCCGTTCTGCGCCAGCACCACGTCGCCGAGGTTGCCACTGTCGAGTGCCGCAGCGAGGAATGCGGTCACAGCTTCGCGCAGGGCGGCATCCTCCCCGCCTCCGGACAACTCGATCAACAGGTGCCAGGGGCTTGCCGACAACGCCGGCGACGAGCCTGGCAGGTGTTTGCGGACCAGACCAAGAGCCTCTTCGGAAACCAGTTCGCAGGCCGTCAGGCTGGCGCCGAAATGCGCCTGCAACTCACCCAGCAAGCGCACCGCGAGTGCCGGAGAGCCGATGGCCAGCCAGGCGGTCACCGTTGCCCGCGGCAAGGGGAAGAGTTTCAGGACGGCGGCGGTGATGATTCCGAGGGTGCCCTCAGCGCCGATGAACAGATGCTTGAGGTCATAACCGGTATTGTCCTTGCGCAGGCCGCGCAAGCCATCCCAGATCTCCCCGTTCGGCAGAACCACCTCCAGACCGAGCGTCAACTCGCGCGTGTTGCCGTAACGCAGGACCTGCACTCCACCGGCGTTGGTAGACAGATTGCCGCCGATCTGACAACTGCCCTCGGCGGCCAGCGACAGCGGGAACAGTCGTCCGACCTCGCCGGCTGCCTCCTGCAGGGCTTGCAGCACGCAGCCGGCCTCGGCGGTCAGCGTATTGTTCGCGGGATCGATCGCGCGCACACGTCGGAGCCTGGCCAGGCTGATCAGCACCGCCTGGCCGTCAGGTGCCGGCGTTGCCGCGCCGCACAGGCTGGTATTGCCGCCCTGCGGCACCATCGCCACGCCAGCTTCGGCGCAGCTGCGGACCACCGCCGAGACGGCAGCGGTGCTTGCCGGTCGGACGACGCAGATGGCGTTGCCACGGTAGCGACCGCGCCAGTCGCACAGATATGCGGACATGTCTTCAGGCGCCGTCAGCACCTGCTCCGTGCCGACAATTTCGGCGAGCTTCGTGATCAGGTTCGCATGTTGCACAGGCAATCCTTGGACGTAAAAAGATGGCCAGCAGGCGAGGCCGATCCGGAATTCATTGCGGGAAATACTGCAGCTGGCCAGTGGCGCGTCTGCCGCCTGCCGGGCGGCAGGGGCAGCGACGGTCTGCGCCCGCCTTGACAGAACCCGCGTCGACCGAGGAGACTCCCGGGCGGCTGACAGCATTTCCAGTGAGGGCACACAGATGGTAGCAGGGTCTTTGATAAATCTCGCATTTGGTGCGAAGATCCCGAGCATCCTTATTCCCTATGCGGCCACGGGGCATTCAATCTTGAACCTCCAGTTCCAGGCTTTCAAAGCTACCCGACGCGGCTGGCGTCCGGATGATTCCACGCTTCGCCGTGGTCGGCACCCGGACGCGTGCGACTCAAGACTGCGCACCCGCGCCGCGCAACCGCTGATGACCTGGGGATGGCCATGAAGGAACCCGCGACTCTGGTTGCCGACATCGGCGGCACCCGCGCGCGCTTCGCCCTGCTCGACGACTCGGGCTTGCCGGATCTGGTGCGGATTCTCTCGGTAGGCGACTTTGCGGGGCCCCTGGAGGCGATCCAGACCTATCTCGCGGAGTGGGGTCGGCCGGTTCTGCGGGCAGCGGCGATCGCTCTTGCCGGCCCGGTGCATCACGATGAGTTTCAGCTGACCAACGCGCCGTGGACCTTCTCGCGCGCAAAACTCAAGTCCGGACTGGGGCTGCAGCGCCTGTTGTTGCTCAACGATTTCACAGCCCTGGCGCTGTCCCTGCCGCACCTGGGTGTTGCCGACCGGCGTCAGGTGGGTCCTGGCGTCCCCGTCGAGTTGGCGCCGAAAGCAGTGCTTGGGCCGGGGACCGGCCTCGGCGTCTCGGGCGTGCTTCACGACCATGGGCGCTGGCTGGCCTTGACTGGCGAGGGAGGTCACTGCTCGCTGGCACCGGCGGACGAACGCGAGGCGGCCATTCTCGCCCTCGCCTGGCGCGAGCTTGGGCACGTCTCGGCCGAACGGCTGCTTTCGGGCAGCGGTTTGCCGCTGCTGCATCGTCTGGTCGCCGCGGTCGACGGGCGCCATGCTGCATCCCTGGCGACTGCCGAAATTGTCGCGCATGCCCGCACCGGCGACGACATCCAGTGCCGAGTGGTGATCGATACCTTTTGCGCGATGCTCGGTTCGTTGGCGGGAAATCTTGCACTGACCCTTGGCGCCCAGGGTGGCGTCTATGTCGGCGGTGGTATCATTCCCAGACTCGGGGAGATCTTCGATCGCTCGGCTTTTCGTCCACGCTTCGAAGCCAAGGGGCGTTTCGCTTCCTACTTGGCCGCAATTCCGACCTATGTAATGCTTTCTCCCACGCCGGCCCTGCTTGGCGCTGCCCATGCCCTTGCCGAGAGCGAGGATTGTCCATGAACCTTACTGGAGTACCAGCCTGATGTCCGATGTCGCTCAACCCCATCCCAAAGGCGAACAACTGCGCGCTGAAATCGACCGCAGACTGCTGCGCACGGTCGCTGCCGAGCCAACCAGAGCCAGCAAGGCGGACCTTTATCAGGCACTGTCGCAGGTGGCCCGCGAGCAACTGGCGCAACGCTGGGTTGACACCCAAAATGCCGACCGTGGCAGCAAGGCGCGGCGCGTCTATTACCTGTCGATGGAATTCCTGATTGGCCGCGCAATGAACAATGCCCTGTCCGCGCTGGGGCTTCGCGAGTCGGCGGCGGAGGCGTTCAGCGCGCCTGGTCCCTCGCTCGATGAGGTCATGGAATGCGAACCCGATGCAGCGCTCGGCAACGGCGGCCTGGGTCGGTTGGCGGCCTGTTTTCTCGATTCGATGGCAACCGTGGGACTTCCTTCCTGGGGCTACGGCGTTCGCTATGAGTATGGGATGTTCGCGCAGTCGATTCTCAACGGGCAGCAGGTCGAGAAGCCGGAAGCCTGGCTGCAGGACCGTTCGCCATGGGAGTTCCCACGCGCCAACAAGCACCACACGGTGCGCTTCGGTGGTCACGCCGAGCATCATGGCGAGTGGGCGGAATGGCATGCCGCCGATTCGGTCGAAGCCAAGGCCTTCGACTACGTGATTCCCGGTCATGGTACGGACCGGGTCAGCACCCTGCGCCTGTGGAAAGCGGCGGCGCCGTCGGAAATCGACCTCGGGGCGTTCAATACCGGGGACTACCAGCGCGCCGCCGAGTTCAAGAACCGCTTCGAAAACATTTCCTGGGTGCTCTACCCGAACGACAGCACCGCTGCGGGTCGCGAACTGCGTCTGCGCCAGGAGTATTTCTTCGTCTCGGCGTCGATGCAGGACATCCTCGAGCGCCACATGGCCGAGCACGGGACCTTCAACAATCTCGCCGAACATGTGGCGATCCACCTCAACGATACGCACCCGGCGATCGGCGTTGCGGAATTGATGCGCCTCCTGGTCGACGAGCAGGGCATGACCTGGGACGCTGCCTGGGATCAATGTCGGCGCATTTTCTCGTACACCAATCACACCCTGATGCCGGAGGCACTGGAAACCTGGAAGGTGACCCTGATCCAGCGCGTGTTGCCGCGTCACATCCTGATCATCTACCGCATCAACCAGGAGTTCCTCGATGAGGTGATCCGTCTCTACCCCGGTGATGTCGACCTGATGCGACGGGTCTCGCTGATCGACGACGGGGGTGGTCACGACAAGGACAAGCGGGTGCGCATGGCACACCTGTGCATTGTCGGCAGTCATCGCGTCAAT
>JAKOZI010000092.1 GCA_029780075.1 Pseudomonadota bacterium | reverse complement strand
CTGTTGTGGTTCCTGCAGGGCGACACCAACGTCCGCTACCTGCGCGAGAACGGCGTGCGCATCTGGGATGAGTGGGCCGACGAGAACGGCGATCTCGGCCCGGTCTATGGCCATCAGTGGCGTCACTGGAAAACCCAGGATGGGCGCGAAATCGACCAGATCGCGCAACTTGTCGACGGCCTGAAGCACAACCCGGATTCACGGCGGCATGTGGTGACCGCCTGGAACCCGGGCGATGTCGAACGCATGGCGCTGCCGCCCTGCCACACGTTTTTCCAGTTGTACGTCGCCCCGGCAGCGTCAACCGACGCCGATCCGCGCCCCCGACTGTCGTGCCAACTCTATCAGCGCAGCGCCGACATCTTTCTCGGCGTACCCTTCAACATCGCCTCGTACGCTCTGCTGACGCGGATGCTGGCGCAGGTCTGCGGCTTTCGCGCCGGCGACTTCGTGCACACCTTTGGCGACGCGCATCTCTACAACAATCATTGCGAACAGGCGCGCCTGCAGCTGACCCGCGCGCCGCGTGCCCTGCCGGCGCTGCACCTGAACCCCGCGATCGACGATCTGTTTGCCTTCCGTTTTCAGGACTTCGAACTCGAAGGCTACGACCCGCACCCACACATCGCCGCACCGGTGGCGGTCTGAGCCGATGCTTGCGCTGATTGCCGTCGTTGCCAGGAACGGCGCCATCGGCAACGACCAGAAACTGCTCTGGCGCCTGCCTGAAGACCTGCGGCATTTTCGTGAGACGACTCGCGGCAAGCCGGTGATCATGGGCCGAAAAACCTGGGAGTCGCTGCCTCCCCCCTTTCGCCCCTTGCCGCAGCGGCACAACATCGTCGTCAGCCACAACCCAACCTACCTCGCGAACGGTGCGACGCTGGCGAAATCGATCGACGAAGCCATCCGACTCGCCGGCGACGCCGACGAGGTGCTGATCATTGGCGGAGCGGAGATCTATCGCCAGACGCTGCCACTTGCCCAGCGCCTGTACCTGACCGAAGTCGCGGCAGACCCCGCCGGGGACGCGTTCTTCCCGGCGGTGACGGCGGCCGAGTGGCGGGAAGTCTCGCGGCTTGCCGGCCGGCAAGACACTGCGGCGGACCTTCCGTCGTTTGACTTCGTGATCTACGAGCGCCGCCCGTCGCCACTCGAAGCCGCCTGAACCCCGGGCCGGGTGCCCGGATTCGCCTGGCGGACGTTGCCAGACGCCTGGCGACGGGCATAAGATGCAGACATTCCCTGCGCCTGAAATTCCCGATGCCTGACCTGCTCCAGACCTATCTCGATACCCCCGAAGGCGCTGGCCAGGTGTTGGCGCATGCGCGACTGTTGCTCAGGCTCGCTGGCTGGTATCAGGAGATCGCGCCGCCCCACCTGGGCCAGGCCAGCAGCGTGGCCAATCTGAAATCCGGGATAGTGGTCATTCATGCGACCAGCGGCGCGGTGGCAAGCAAGCTACGCCAGATGGCGCCCACGCTGGTCGACGCGTTCTCGCAGCGGGGACTCGTGTGCACCGGCGTGCAGGTGAAGGTGCATGCCCGGCAAGGCGAGACTGCGGCTATTCAGCCCACCCTGAAACCGTTGAGCAGCAGGGCCAGCCAGGAGTTGAAGCACTTGAGCGAATCGCTGCCGGCGTCACCGCTGCGTGCTGCACTCGAAACGCTGCTGGCGCGTTCGGCTAACGGTCATGGCTAGGCAAGACACCCCGGATGATGAAACCATGACCGTTTCCCTCCCTTGCAGGGCGCATTCCGGCTTGCACGCCGGAATTGCTCGATGGGCGCGGAGCCATGCTCCACGAATTCCCCATCTCGCCCCCCGACCCCTCTCCCGCTGGCGGGCGAGGGGAGGTTCGTGAGTCGCTGGCGCGACTTTCACATTAACTGTGTCCGTTTGCAAGGTTGCCACCATGCCTCAGAACACCCAGCAGAAGCCCATCGAAGTCAGCGCTCACGACCTGCCACTGCACTGCCCGACCAAGGATTCACCGCTGTGGGCCAGGCATCCACGGGTCTTTCTCGATGTCCTGCACACGGGTGAAGCCGTTTGTCCGTACTGCAGCGCGCATTACGTGCTCACCGGCGAACGTCCGAAAGGACACCACTGAGCGCTACCCGGCCCGCGTAGCCGGCTGAACCGCCAAACATGAAAGCACTCCTCGTCGCACCGTCCTGGATCGGCGACGCGGTGTTGGCGCAAGCGCTGTGCATGCGGCTGCACGAACGCAACCCCGGTCTGCAACTCGACGCGCTGGCCCCGCGCTGGGTAGCACCGGTTCTTGAGCGTATGCCGGAGATCGCCCGAGTCTTCGACAGCCCCTTTGCACACGGTGAGCTGTCGCTGAAAGCACGCCACCGCCTGGCTCGCGGACTGGCACGGGAAGGCTACCAGCGCGCCTACATCCTGCCCAATTCGATCAAGTCGGCGCTGATTCCGTTCTTCGCCGACATCCCCGAGCGCATCGGCTTCGTCGGCGAAACCCGCTATGGACTGATCAACCGCCGACACACGCTGAACAAGGCACTGCTGCCGCAGATGGCCGAACGTTTCGCACAACTTGCCGAGCCGCCGGGTACCGCGCTGCCCAGACCCTTGCCGCGGCCACGTCTGCGCTCGACCGGCGCGCAACGCGCGGCCACGCTGGCTGCGCTGGGCATCGAGATCCCCGAGCGACTGGCGGTGTTCTGTCCCGGTGCCGAATACGGGCCGGCCAAGCGCTGGCCGGAACGGCATTTCGCGGCGCTGGCCAATGCCCTGGCCGACCATGGCTACGCCGTCTGGCTGCTGGGCTCGGCCAAGGACCGGGCCATCGGCGAGGAC
Organism: Pseudomonadota bacterium; assembly: GCA_029780075.1. Taxonomy (GTDB): domain Bacteria; phylum Pseudomonadota; class Gammaproteobacteria; order Burkholderiales; family Rhodocyclaceae; genus Accumulibacter. The sequence continues at coordinate 33,900 of JAKOZI010000092.1, read as the reverse complement.
ATCGTCAGCCGCAGCGACGCCGCCAGGCTGCCGCTCAACCTCTGCGGCGCCACCTCACTGAGCCAGGCGATCGACCTGTTGGCCGCCACATCCTTCGTCGTCTGCAACGATTCCGGCCTGATGCACGTCGCCGCCGCCCTCGACCGGCCGCTGATTGCGCTCTATGGCTCGTCGTCACCCGGCTTCACGCCGCCGCTGTCGCCACGGGCCCGGATCCTCAGTCTGCATCTCGAATGCAGCCCGTGCTTCAAGCGCGAATGCCCGCTGGGTCATCTTGATTGCCTCAACAGACTCGAACCGCAACGCGTTCTCGACGCCTGCCTGATTTTTCCCGATCAGGTTTCCGGATGATTGCCGTTTTTGCCACCCCGGAGGATGTCGAGACGGCCTTCTACGAGGCCATCGCGCGGGCCGACCTGGCCGCCCTGATGAGCGTCTGGGCCGACGACGAGGAGATCGTTTGCATCCACCCGACCGGCCAGCGCCTGACCGGCACCGACGCCATCCGCGATAGCTGGCGCGGCATCTTCGCCAACAATCCCCGCCTGATGGTTCGCCTGTCGCGCGGGGTACGCTGGAGCGGCATGCTGCTCGCCGTACATAATGTCGTTGAAACGCTGTACATCGGCGACGAGCGCCGGCCGCACGGCCCGATGCTGGCGACCAACGTCTTCCAGCGCGGCGCCAGTGGCTGGCGCCTGCTCTCGCATCACTCGTCGACAGCCGCCGATCGGGACGCGGCCGAGACCGGAGTGGCCGGCGAACGCAACGCGAATACGCCGCGGACGCTGCATTGACCACCTACCGCGCACCTGGCTGGCTGCCCGGCGGGCACGCGCAGACCATCTACCCGCTGCTGATCAGGCCCGACCCCCTGCCCTACCACCGCGACCGCTGGGAAACGCCGGATGGTGACTTCATCGACCTGGACTGGAATGTCGTACCGCCGGCGTCGAACGGCACCGACACGCGGCCGCTGCTGGTCCTTTTTCATGGTCTGGAAGGCAGTTCGGTCAGCCACTACGCGATTACGCTGATGCGCGCCGCCACAGCCATCGGCTGGTCTGGCGTGGTGGTGAATTTTCGCGGTTGTTCGGGCGAGAGCAATCGCCTGCCGCGCGCCTATCATTCCGGAGACAGCGACGAAATCGACTGGATCCTGCGGCGTCTGCGGGCGCTTTGCCCGACGCGCCCGTGCTACGCCGTCGGCGTCTCGCTGGGCGGCAATGCCCTGCTCAAATGGCTCGGCGAAAGGCAGGCAGGCGCCGGCGACTGCCTCCGCGCCGCGGCCGCGATCAGCGCCCCGCTCGACCTGACCGCCTGTGGCCACCACCTCGCACGCGGTTTCAACCGCATCTACACGCAGTACTTCCTGCGCACACTCAAGCGCAACGCCACCGAGAAGTTGCGCCGCTATCCCGGCCTGTTCGACGAACGGCGCATGTCCGCGGCCAACAACCTGTACGAGTTCGACGACGTCGTCACCGCCCCGCTGCACGGCTTCGCCGGCGCCGACGACTACTGGCGCAAAGCGTCGAGCAAGCCCTGGCTGACCGGCATCCGCCTGCCGACGCTGGTGCTCAACGCCCAGAACGACCCCTTCCTGCCGGCCCAGGCGCTACCTCTGGCTCGCCAGGCCGCGGCCAGCGTACGCCTCGAATTCCCGCGCCAGGGCGGGCACGTCGGTTTTGTCACCGGCAGCCTGCCAGGGCGACTCGACTGGCTGCCACAGCGCCTTCTTCATTTTTTTCAGTACGAGGTTTGACATGGACGCTCTCCTGCCCCCTGAAATCTTCAAGGCCTACGACATTCGCGGCATCGTCGGCAAGACGCTGACCGTCGACACCGTCCGGCGCATCGGCCACGGCCTGGGGTCGCTGGCGGTGGAGCGTGGCCAGCAGGCGATCGCCGTCGGCCGCGACGGACGCCTGTCGGGACCGGAACTGTCGGCGGCGCTGATGGAGGGTATCCGCCTGGCCGGCATCGACACCATCGATGTCGGCTGCGTCCCGACACCGACGGTCTACTTTGCGGCGCACGAACTCGGTTGCCAGAGCTGCGTTGCCGTCACCGGCAGCCACAATCCGCCGGACTACAACGGCCTGAAAATGGTCATCGGCGGCGAGACCCTGGCCGGCGCAGCGATTCAGAGTATCCGGCAGCGGGTTGACGGTGGTACCTTGCACCACGGTGCCGGGCAAGGCAGCAGCGCCGACGTGCGCTCGGCGTACATTCGCCGCATCAGCGCTGACGTCACGCTGGCGCGGCCGATGAAGATCGTCGTCGACTGCGGCAACGGCGTCGCCGGCGGCATCGCCCCGGAACTGTTTCGCACACTGGGCTGCGAACTGGTCGAACTGTTCTGCGAAGTCGACGGCACCTTCCCGAATCACCATCCGGACCCGTCGAAACCCGAGAACCTGCAGGACCTCATCCGCGCGCTGCGCACGACCGACGCCGAAATCGGCCTCGCTTTCGACGGCGACGGCGACCGCCTCGGGGTGGTGACCAAAGACGGCGAGATCATCTACCCGGATCGTCAACTGATGCTATTTGCGGCCGACGTGCTGAGTCGTTGCCCCGGCGGGCAGATCATCTACGACGTCAAATGCACGCGCCGGCTGGCGCCCTGGATCCGCGAACATGGCGGGGAACCGCTGATGTGGAAGACCGGGCACGCGCTGGTCAAGGCCAAGCTCAGGGAAACCGGCGCGCCGCTGGCCGGTGAAATGAGCGGCCACGTCTTCTTCAAGGAACGCTGGTACGGCTTCGACGACGGCCTCTACGCCGGCGCCCGGCTGCTCGAAATCCTGTCACGCGCCGGTGATGCCAACGCCATCCTGAAGGCCCTGCCCGACAGCAGCTCGACGCCCGAGCTGAACATCGGCATGCAGGAAGGCGAACCCTTCGCGCTGATCGACGAATTGCAACGGCACGCCCACTTCGCGGGCGCACGCGAAATCATCACCATCGACGGCCTGCGCGTCGAGTACGCCGACGGCTTCGGGCTGGCGCGTCCCTCGAATACCACGCCGGTCGTCGTGCTGCGTTTCGAGGCCGACAATGCGGCCGCACTCGAACGCATTCAGGCCGATTTTCGCCGTGTCCTCGTGACCGCGCGCCCCGGCCTCGCGCTGCCGTTCTGATTCCTTCTAATCCGCGTATCCGGGACCTCCGCGCCGATGCCCGAACCCACACTCCAGAACGCGTTCCTCTTCCGACAGCCGATCCTGAACCGCAAGGAGGAACTCGCCGGTTACCAGTTGTCGTTCGGCAGCGGCGACGAAAGCGCCGCCGCCTGCCGCCGCACGGGCAGCGGCGCCACCGCCGCACTCTGTGCCGCGTATTCCGAACTGGGCATGCAAAGCGCGCTGGGCAACAGTTGCGCGTTCATCGATATCGACAGCGACTTCCTCCAGGAAAGGGCCATCGAGCTGCTGCCGCCGGCCGGCGTCGTCCTCGAACTGATGCTCGACGACGTCCCCGACAAGGCGACGCTGGCACGTTGCCACTATTTGCGTGATCGGGGTTATACGCTGGCGCTGGCGCGATACCGGGGCATCGACGACCGCAGCCGACCGATGCTGCCGATGCTCCAGGTCATCAAGATCGACATCGAAACGGCGAGTGAAAGCGAACTCCGCGACCTGGCCGGATCGCTGCGACATCTGCCGCTCAAACTCCTGGCGCAGGGCGTCGCCAGCCGCGAGCAGATGGAGTGCTGCCGTTGCCTGGGCTTCGAGCTTTTCCAGGGGCGCTACTTCGCGCAGGCGGAAGTCGTCAGCGGTCGCCGCCTCTCGGCTTCGCAGGCCGCACTGATTCGCCTGATCAACCTGGTCGGACGCGATGTCGATACGATGGTGATCGAGGACGCCTTCAAGCACGAGCCGGCGCTGACGCTCAATCTGTTGCGCGTGGTCAACGCGGTCGGGCACCGTGGTGGTGGCGGCCTCGCGCAGCCGGTGACTTCGCTGCGGCACGCGATCACCCTGTTCGGTCGGCGCCAGTTGCAGCGCTGGCTGTCGCTGCTTCTGCTGGCACCGCATGGCGGCACGGCCGACCCCGCCCGCTCACCGCTGCTGCAGGTCGCCGCCCTGCGCGGACGCATGATGGAGTTGCTGGTCCCGGTCGGGCACGTCAACGACCACAAACTCGCCGATCTGGCCTTCATCACCGGCATCCTGTCGATGATGCCGGCAGCGCTGGGCCTGCCGATCGAAGAGTTGCTCGAACAGATTGCGGTCGAGCCCAAGGTGCGCCACGCGCTATGCCAGCACGAAGGCCTGCTGGGCACCATCCTGGCGCTGCTCGAGCGCTTCGACAGCGACGACGCCGAGGGCTGCGACCGCCTGTTGTCCGTGCTCCCCGGCGCCTTTGACCGTCATACGCTGAACACCTGCCTGAGCGTCGCCCTGCGCTGGTTGAACAGCACCAGTGAGTAGCCCGCCGACAGGGCGCGGTGCTCGCCGGACAGATCGGCAATCGGCGAAACGGCACTTGCCCCACCGCCGGGAAGAACCCAGCCTGGCAATGAAATATAGGAAGATTTCATCGATGAGGATCCTGTGTTCCGCAGTATTGCTGGTGGTCTTTCTCTGCTCCCAGGTAAAGATTGCGCTGGCTGCCGAATTCAAGGTGCTGGTCGTCATGAGCTACGAGGCGAACAACCCGTGGGTGATCGAGATCCGTGAGGGAATCGACTCGGTTTTGGCGGCATCCAGCGAGATCACTTACTTCCACATGGATACCAAGGTCAGCCCGGCGGCAGGGCCCAGGAAGGGGGAGGAAGCATACGCGCTCTATCAACGCCTGCAACCCGATGGGGTCATCGTCGCGGACGACGATGCGCAGGCCATGTTCGTCGTCCCGTTCCTGAAAGACAAGGTCAGAACGCCGGTCATGTTCAACGGGGTCAACAACTCGGCAGCGAAATACGGCTTCCCGGCCACTAATGTCTCCGGAATACTGGAGCGGGCGCATGTCCGCGAATCCCTGGCCTTTGCCAAGCAATTGATCCCGTCGATCCGGACAGCCTGCTTCATGACCAATGACGTGCCGGCCGGTCGGGCCCTGCGCGCCCAGGTGGAAGAAGAAAAGGAGACTTACCCGGTCAAGGTCGGGGCGTTTCACCTGATCAGGAACACCAGAGGAATCGATGCGCTCGCAAAGAATGGCCATTCCGCTTGCGACACGATCCTGGTCGACAGCCTGGAGGGGATTGTCGACGATGCCGCCCGGCCTTTGAACAACAAGGAAGTTCTGGAAGTTCTGCGCAAGGTCTATAGTGGCCCCATCCTTGGCGGCAACCGCTATCAGGTCGAGCAGGGGGCCTGGGCCGCGGTCGTCAAGACCGGTCATGAGCAGGGTGAAACATCGGCAGAGATGCTGCTGAAGGCCATGCGTGGCACGCCGGTGGCCAGGATTTCCGTGGTTTCGAATGTTCGTGGGCAACGGGTCATCAACGTCACCGCCCTCGAGGCCCACCACGTGGTACTGAAACCGACCATCCTGAGAGGCGCCACCCTGGTGCGACAGCAACCCTAGCGGAAGGCAGGAGGAAGTGTTTCCCATCCGTCCCGGAGTCGGCAAGAAGCTGCTCGGGTTGGCGCTATTCCATGCGGCCGCCTTTGCATTGATCGCCGTAATCGCCGCCACGGCTTTCAATCGCGTCGAGATTCTGGCCACCGACATCGCCCGCAACCAGATGACGGGGGTGCTGGAAAATGCCTCGATTGCTCGCGAGCTGTCTACTGCGCTTTCGGAAATTGATTTGCTCAGTCGAAGTTGCCGTAGTGGTTCAGCTTCGGAGGACACCGGCAGGCACATGTCGGCAGCCCTGCTGGCAATCGCACAAAGGAACCAGGACAAACAACAGGCGGAGGCCATCGCCGCGCTGTCCACCACGGCGACCGAACTGCTTGACCAGTGCGCCGCGATCCGGCGGATCCTGCTCAGCCTGGATGGTATCGACCGCCAGATTCTCGCTGAACTCTCCGCCCTGGAAAACCTCATCGGCCGGATTCTGATCGACCAGACCCTGTCAGGTAAAACAACCGATTACCTCGATCAGATCATGAATCTGATCACAGGCTTTCGGGAAACCTTGCTCCAGATTGGCAAGAACATTGCCGAAAGGGCTGTCCTGGCTTCGGCAGATCCGGAGAACGGCAATCCCAACGTAGCGCTCATTGATGATCTCAACCTGAGGTTGCAGACGCTCACCGCATCGAGTCCCGAGATTGCGCGAATCGCCAGGCGGGCAATTCGTCTGACCGTCGCTTATCGGCGGGAAATCCTCGAACTGGATATCGCCAGCCATCGCTTCCATGATGCCGTCACCCGCAGCCATGCCGCCCAGGTGGCGGTACTGAAAACGATGAGTCGCCTGGACGAGCAGGCGTCCGGTCGTGTGACGGATCTGGGTTTGCAGATTCACCAGGCCATTGCGGCGGCCAGCCGATGGGTTTTCGGTCTGTCGGTGCTGATTGCGCTGCTGTCCTTTCTGGCGATTGCGGTCATTGTCAGACGCAGTATCAAGCGGCCGCTGCAGAGAGTGCTGCAACACATCGATGCGGTCCGCCATGGCACCGCGACACCCGATGTCGGTACGCCAGGCAGGGATGAATGGGGAACCATTCATTCCGCCCTGCTCGACATGACGGCCGCGCTGGCAAGCTCCCGGAGCTTGCTGCAATCCGTCGTGGACACCGCGCCGATACGGGTTTTCTGGAAAGACCGGGACCTGCGCTACCTGGGCTGCAACCCGGCCTTTGCCCGCGACGCCGGCAAGACCCATCCGGAAGAACTCCTCGGCAAGAATGATTACCAGATGAGTTGGGCCAAAGAGGCCGAACGCTATCGTGCCGACGACCGGGCGATCATGGATTCGGGCGTCGCCCGGCTGTCCTTCGATGAGCCGCAGTCGACCCCGGACGGTCGGACGATCTGGCTGCGCACCTCCAAGGTTCCGCTCAGGGGCAGCGACAACCAGACGATCGGCATCCTGGGCATCTACGAGGACATCACGGAACGCAAGCGCATCGAGCGGCGGCTGGACATGGCCATCAAGGTCACCCGGGTGATCCTTTGGGAACTCGATCTCACGGATGGCCGCCTGGCCTACGATCGGGCGATGCTTCCCGTCCTGGGGCTGGCGCCGGACGAAGAATTGAATTCAATACAGCACTGGGTCGCACGGGTGCACCCGGACGACCGTACGCCCTTCCAGGAGGCCGTTGCGCGCGCCATCCAGCCGGAGGCCGGAGGCTTCGACTTCGAGTACCGGCTGCAGGACTCGACGGCCCAGTACCAGTGGATTCACACCCGGGGCAGCGTGATCCAGCGTGACCCGCAGGGAAATGCCGAGCTTGCGGTCGGTACTTCGATGAACATCACCGAGCGGAAGTCCGTCCAGGAGGCCATGCGCCAGAGCGAAGAGCGCTCGCGCCTTCTGGCCGCACTGTTGCGCCTGATGACAGACAACGTGCCGGACATGATCTGGGCCAAGGACCTTGAAAAGCGTTACCTGTTCGCCAACTCGGCGTTCTGCCGGCAACTCCTGAACGCCGCCGACACCGATGAGCCCTTGGGCAAGACCGACATGTTCTTCGCGCAGCGGGAGCGCGACAGGCATCCCGACGACCCGCAATGGCACACCTTCGGCGAGCTCTGCCAGGACAGCGATGCGATCACACTGCAGCACGGCGGACCAGCGGTGTTCGAGGAGTTCGGCAACCTCAAGGGTCGCCTGACGTACCTTGATGTGCACAAGGCGCCCTTCCTCGACGAAAGGGGCATGGTCATCGGAACGGTGGGCTCGGCACGCGACATCACCGAACGCAAGCAGGCGGAAGCCGAACTGGAACGTCACCGCCAGCACCTCGAAGAACTGGTCGAGCAGCGTACCAACGAACTGCTGGCTACCGAAGCGCGCGCCACGCGCATCCTCGAATCGAGCGCCGATGGCCTTTATGGCGTCGATGGCGAAGGCCGGATCACCTTCATCAACCCCGCTGCCTGCCAGATGCTCGGCTTTACCGCGGAACAGACCATGGGCCGTGGCGCGCACGCTCTGTTCCACCACCGCCGTCCGGATGGCAGTCCCTACCCGGCGGCGGAATGCACGACCTGTCAGGGATGGCGGCAGGGATGCGACTCGCGCATCGGCGACGAAACCTACTGGCACGCCGACGGCCTTGCCGTGCCGGTGACTCTGGCCAGCCGCCCGATTGTCGAGAATGGCCAGATCGTCGGTGCGGTCGTCAGTGTGGTGGACGTCAGTCTCCAGCGCGCTGCCATCCAGGCCCGCGAACAGGCGCTGATCGCCGCCGAGAACCTGGCGCGTGCCAGGAGCGAATTCCTCGCCAACATGAGCCATGAGATCCGCACCCCGATGAACGGCGTGCTTGGCTTTGCCCAGATCGGCAGGCGCAACCATCAGGATCCCGAAAAAGCCCGCAACGCCTTCGAGAAAATCCTGACCTCCGGCAAGCAGTTGCTCGGCGTCGTCAATGAAATCCTCGACTTCTCGAAAATCGACGCCGGTAAACTGCAGGTCGAAGCCAACGAAATGTCTCTTGACGAAGCCCTCGAACACGCCCTCGAAATCGTCACCGCGCGTGCTCGCGCGAAAGGCCTCGAACTGCGCCTGGAGAAAGCGCCCGACTTGCCGCCGACCTGCATCGGCGACCCGCTACGCCTGGGCCAGATCCTGCTCAACCTGCTCAGCAACGCCGTCCAGTTCACCGTAACCGGCGGCGTCACCCTGTCGGCTGCACGCCAGGGCAGGGAACTGTTGTTCCGCGTCACCGATACCGGCATCGGCATGACCGCGGATCAACTCGGCTTTGTGTTCAACCCCTTCCAGCAGGCAGACGGATCTACAACGCGCAAATTCGGTGGCACCGGGCTGGGTCTGGCGATCTGCAAGCGCCTGGTGGAACTCATGCAGGGCGAGATCCGGGTCGAGAGCACTCCCGGTGCCGGCAGCATGTTCGAAGTGCGCCTGCCTTATGTGCGGACGGCACCACATCCCGACACCAGGGAAGCAACTTCGGTGACGCTACCCGACGAACCGCTGGCGGGCCTCTCCATCCTGCTGGTTGAGGACGACCCGATCAACCAGATGATGCTGGAAGTCAATCTGGAAGACGACGGCGCGCGCCTGGTGATCGTCGGCGATGGCGCCACGGCAGTGGAGCGGATCATCGCCGACGGCCCGGATACTTACGATGTCGTGCTGATGGACATCCAGATGCCGGTGATGGACGGTTACCAGGCCGCGCGGCGGATACTCGAACTGGCACCCGAGCTGCCGATTATCGGTCAGACCGCGCACGCATTCGACGAAGATCGGGACAAGTGCCTGGCGACCGGGATGGCCGGCCACATTGCCAAACCCATTGATCCTCAGGCTCTGGCTGCACTCATCCTGGAGGTTGTTGCCAGAAGGTGAACCCGCAGCCGCATCAGACGGCATGTCACTCGGACCATCCCAGGAAAGCAGAACGGAAGCCGAAGCTCCCGTGATCGTCCGAGTTGCGAATCAATCAGGCTGCTTTTCTGCGACGTGTCGCACCAAGCCCGGCAAGACCCAAGGCGAGAAGGCCCAGAACGGCCGGTTCGGGGACCTTCGCCACCTCGATGATGCCGCGGTGTCCGCCACCAAAGCCGGCGCCGCTGTTTGGCAGGTCGTTCCAATGCCCACTGGTCGACCAGTTGATCACGGCGTAGTCTTCCTCATAGCTGCCGCCGCCGGAATTGGGCTCGCCGCTGCTCCAGTGCGAGTAGGTCACGGCATCTCCGCTGACCCAGGCCCAGACCCCTTCACTGGTCTGGTCGGTAAAGCCGATCCAGAAACGCTCGGTAGCGCCAAACGTCGAGCGCAGCCAGGACTCCTCGGCGGCATTGTTGATCGCCACCAGGTTACCGCCGATGCCCACGGCGGCGGCTTGCGCCTCGGTCCACAGCAGTTTGCCGTCAGAATCGTCGGTAACCGTGTAGTAGTCGCTGCCGCCGAAACTGGCGACGAAGGTTGTAACCGGTACCGCAGAGGCGGCGCCGGTAACGGCAAGGGCTAGAGCGGCGATCAGTGTCTTCATGATGTATCTCCAAACGGCTGGTTTTCTTGGGTCATCTCAGTGCTTACGGTGGATCTCGCATGATCGAAGTCCAGGCATTCCGGGGGCGACGGCAGACGGGTGCGGCAATTATGGGGCGGGGGCTGGAGACCGAGTGTGCGATATGGCACGATGGGTCGACGGCACTTGGCCAGCGCAGCGCAGCTGCGAGCGCATTCCAGGTGGCTGCGGGAGACGACGTCCGGTGTGTTCCGGTGGGCAGGCTGCGCAAGGGCACACCCGCCGATGCTGACCCGAACCGCAGCGCAAGGTACAGCGGGCGGCGGCAACCCGATGCCTTCAGGGCTCGCGCCGCGCCAGCCAGTCGCTGACCGCCAAACCGGTTCCGAAGTCCCAGGCCTTGAGCTTTTCGGGAGCAATCAACCGGAATTCGACAAGCTCCTCGTTGAGTCGGATCTCGCCTTCGGCGCGCACGTGGTAGGCCATGATCACTTCATGCTTGCGCGCAAAGGGATACACACCGATCAGCGTCACCGCCGTCGCGTCGAGGCCCAGTTCCTCCTTGACCTCACGCGCGACGCCGGCGGCCGGATCCTCGTCGCGTTCGAGAAAACCGGTGATCAACCCGAACGCACCTGCAGCCCAACCCTGGTTACGTGCCAGGACGACCCGACCGTGATATTCGACCAGCGCCGCCACCACCGGCGCCGGGTTGTCCCAATGCACGAAACCACAGTCGGCGCCACAGGCGAGTCGCGGCAGATCGGCGACCGCGCGCACCTGCAAATCGGCGCCGCACAGCGGGCAGAAGCGCCAGGCGCTCATGCCGGCGGCGCCGACAAGTCGCGGATGTCGTCGAGCAGGCGATCGACGGTTTCCGGGGCGGTATCCCAGCCACACATCAGGCGTACCCCCCCGGCACCGATGAAGTTGTAGAACAACCAGCCGCGCGCGCGCAGCCCCTCCTCGATGCGGATCGGCAGCCGCACAAAGACACCGTTGGCCTGCACCGGGAAAAGCGCCGGCCATCCGGTGCCTTCGGCCAGACCCGCCGCCAAACGGCGGGCCATGGCGTTGGCGTGCGCGGCGTGCCGCAACCAGGCACCGTTCTCGAGAATTCCCAGCCACGGTGCCGACAGGAAGCGCATCTTCGACGCCAGTTGCCCGGCCTGTTTGCAGCGATAGGCAAAGTCTTCGGAAAGGCGGCGGTCGAAAAAGACCACTGCCTCGCCCACCGGCAAGCCCATCTTGGTGCCGCCAAAACACAGCACATCGACCCCAGCCCGCCAGCTGACGTCGGCCGGGCTGAGGCCGAGACCGGCGACGGCGTTGGCAAAGCGAGCGCCGTCCATGTGCACACGCAGCCCCAGTTCGTGCGCCGTGTCGGCGATGGCACGCAACTCGTCGGGCTGGTAGACGGTGCCGACTTCGGTCGCCTGCGTCAGCGTCACCACCTTCGGCCGGGGGTAGTGGATGTCGCGGCGGCGGGTAACGACGTCGACGATCGCTGCCGGCGTCAGTTTTCCCTGCTCGCCGGCGACGGCCAGCAGCTTGGCGCCGTTGGAGAAGAACTCCGGCGCGCCACATTCGTCGGTCTCGACGTGCGCCAGTTGCTGGCAGATGACACTGTGGTACGACTGGCAAAGCGCGGCGAGTGCCAGTGAATTGGCTGCCGTGCCGTTGAAGACGAAATAGACGTCGCAATCGGTCTCGAACAGTTCGCGCAGGCGGTCCGCCGCACGCAGCGTCCATTCGTCGTCGCCATACGAGCGGACATGGCCGTCGTTGGCCGCCAGCAGGGCGGCCAGGGCCTCCGGACAGATGCCGGCGTAGTTGTCGCTGGCGAAGTGCTGCAGTGCCGGATCGGGTCGCTTCACTGGCGGGTCACAGCCGCTGCTCGACCCAGGCCCGCACCGAGGCCAGCGCCGCCGGCAGCTTGGCCGGATCGCTGCCGCCGGCCTGCGCCATGTCCGGACGACCACCGCCCTTGCCGCCGACCTGGCGGGCGACCATGTTCACCAGGTCGCCGGCCTTGACCTTGCCAGTCAGGTCGGCGGTGACGCCGGCGATCAGCGTGACCTTGCCGTCGCTGGTCGAGGCGAGCACGACGGCGGCGCTCTTCAGCTTGTCGCGCAGTTTGTCGATGGTCGCGCGCAAGGCATTGACGTCGGCGCCGTCCATGACCGCAGCGAGCACCCTGGCGCCCTTGACTTCGGTCGCCTGCGCGAGCAGTTCGTCGCCTTGCGCCGATGCCAGCCTGGCCTTGAGGCGTGCCAGTTCCCTTTCCAGCACGCGAACGTTGTCAAGCACCTGGGCGAGCTTGGCCGGGACTTCCGCGAGCGGCGCCTTGAACGCGGCAGCCGCTTCGGCCAGCGTCGCCTGCTGTTGCTGAACCAGCGCCAGCGCGTTGTCACCGGTGACCGCCTCGACACGGCGGATACCGGCGGCGACGCCGGTCTCGGAGACGATCTTGAACAGGCCGATGTCGCCACTACGGCGGACGTGCACGCCGCCGCAAAACTCCTTCGACGAACCGATGGTCAGCACCCGTACTTCGTCGCCGTACTTCTCGCCGAACAACATCATCGCGCCCGACCGTTGCGCCTCCTCGATGGGCATGATGTGTGCCTCGGTGGCCGCATTGGCAAGGATCTCGTTGTTGACCATGACTTCGACGCGACGAATCTGGTCGGCATTCATCGGAGCGTTGTGCGCGAAGTCGAAGCGCGTCTTCTCGGCATCGACCAGCGAACCCTTCTGCTGCACGTGCCCGCCGAGCACCTCGCGCAGCGCCTTGTGCATCAGATGCGTCGCCGAATGGTTGCGCACCGTGCGCGCACGTGCAAGCACGTCGACCCTGGCGGCGACAGCGTCGCCGACGCGGATCAGCCCGGTCCGGACGACGCCCTGATGACCGAAGACGGCAGCCTGGATTTTCTGCGTATCCTCGACCGCAAAAATGCCCTGCATGCTCTGCAGCACGCCGCGGTCGCCGACCTGACCGCCGGATTCGGCGTAGAACGGCGTTTCGTCGAGCACCACGACACCCAGGTCGCCCTCCCCGAGGGCATCGACCGGGCTGCCGTCCCGGTAGAGCGCCAGCACCTGGCCATTGAATTCGAGCGATTCATAACCATGAAATTTCGTCGTCGGCCCGCTGTAGTCGAGCGCCGCAGCCATCCTGAACTTGCCGGCGGCACGCGCCTGTTCCTTCTGCTGCGCCATCGCGGCATCGAAGGCGGCAACGTCGACGCTCACCCCACGCTCGCGGCAAACGTCGGCGGTGAGATCGAGCGGGAAACCGAAAGTGTCGTGCAGTTTGAATGCCGTCGCGCCGTTGAACACGCCCTTGCCGGACATCGCCGCGAGTTCGCCTTCGAGGATGCTCATGCCATGCTCGATGGTTTCGAAGAAGCGCACCTCTTCCTGCCGCAGCACTTCCGACACGCGGTCCTGGTTGGTGACCAGTTCGGGATAGGCCGCACCCATTTCGGCCACCAGATCGGGCAGCAGGCGGTGGAAGAAGGCCGCGCGCGCGCCGAGCTTGTAGCCATGCCGGATGGCACGCCGGATGATCCGGCGCAGCACGTAACCCCGCCCCTCGTTGCCGGGGATGACGCCGTCGGAAATCAGGAAAGCGCAGGCGCGAATGTGGTCGGCAAGCACGCGCAAGGACGGGCTGTCGAGGTCGGACGCAGCGGTCTCGCGCGCGGCGGCGGCGATCAGCCTCGCGAACAGGTCGATCTCGTAGTTGCTATGCACGTGCTGCAGCACCGCGGCAGTGCGCTCGAGCCCCATGCCGGTGTCGACCGACGGCTTGGGCAGCGGATGCATGACCCCGGCCTCGTCACGGTTGAACTGCATGAAAACGTTGTTCCAGATTTCGATGTAACGATCGCCGTCTTCGTCCGGCGATCCCGGCGGTCCGCCGGGGATCCCTTCGCCGTGGTCGTAGAAGATCTCGGTGCAGGGTCCACAGGGACCGGTATCGCCCATCATCCAGAAATTGTCGGAGGCGTAGCGTGCGCCCTTGTTGTCGCCGATGCGTACCACGCGTTCGGCCGGGATGCCGATCTCGCGTGTCCAGATGTCGTAGGCCTCGTCGTCCTCGGCGTATACCGTGACCCATAGCCGCTCGGGCGGCAAGTGATACACCTCGACCAGCAATTCCCAGGCGTAACGGATGGCGTCAAGCTTGAAATAGTCGCCGAAGGAGAAATTGCCGAGCATTTCGAAGAAGGTATGGTGGCGCGCAGTGTAGCCGACGTTCTCGAGGTCGTTGTGCTTGCCGCCGGCGCGTACGCATTTCTGCGACGTCGTCGCGCGCAGGTAGGGTCGCTTGTCGAAACCGAGGAAGACGTCCTTGAACTGGTTCATGCCGGCGTTGGTGAACAGCAGCGTCGGGTCGGCATGCGGCACCAGGGAACTTGAAGCGACAATCTGGTGACCTTTGGAGGCGAAGAACTTGAGGAACTTGTCGCGGATTTCAGCGCTGGTCATGGTGATCCATCCCGGTTCAGGGTCGTTCAAAGAGCTGCGATTCTAACGTGAAAGTCGGATTCGCGACCGCCGAATCGCCGCGGCCGGGCTGCCGGTGGCCGTTTGGAATGAGGGAGCAACAAGCCGTCGGGCGACCCTGCCGGGAAGCGCTCCTAGTCCTCGCCGACGCAGTCGATGCGGTCGCTGAACACCGCCGTCACGCCGCGCCGCAGGAGGGCGGCGGCAACCAGCGGGTCATTGACCGTGTAGCACAACACCGGGATGCCGGCGGCGCGGGCTTCGCACAGCAGGTCGTCTTCCAGGAACTCGGCGGCGCAATGCAGGGTCTGCGCAGCAAATTCCCTGGCCCCGGCCAGCCAGTCTGCCGGCGGGCGCTCGTAGAGCAAGCCGAGCGGCAGTTCGGGCCCGGCCGCGCGCGCCGCCGCCAACGCCGTTTCCGAGAATGACGACACCAGCGGTAGTGCCGCACCCGCCCACAGGGTGCGCACCTGGCACGCCACGACCTCACCGGTCAGCGCCTCGAAGCCAGCGGCCGGCTTGATTTCGACGTTGGCCGACAAACCCAGTTGCCGACAGGCGTGCGCTGCCGCAGCCAGAGTCGGGATCGCCTCGCCGGCAAATGCCGGGTGCTGGTGGGCGCCGGCATCGAGCACGCGCAGTTGCGCGTCGCGCGTCGCGCACACCCGCCCACTGCCGTTCGTCGTACGTTGCAGGGACTCGTCGTGCAGCAACCACGGCGAAGCATCGGCCGACAGCATCACGTCGAACTCGACGGCCCGCAAACCCAGCCTGGCGGCGATGCGCAGGCCGGCCAGCGTGTTCTCGGGCGCCAGCGCACCGCCACAGCGGTGCGCGAAGACACGCGGCAAGGACCAGCCGAGCCGCGGGCGAATCACTTCTTGCGTGCTGCCGCTGCGGGTGCCGACGCGCCCGGCATGACCAGGTTGCCACGCTGGACCGCGACGTCGAGCGCCTGCTTGGCCGGAGTCTTGCCGGCCCAGGCGGCCTCGAGTTCCTCTTCGGCGATGATCCGCACCCGCTCGATTTCGGAAACGCGCAACGTGCGCAAGGCGCCAGGCCCCTGCAACTGCTTGTAGGCCACGTTGAGACCGGCAACGTCGGCCTTCAACAGTTTGCTGCCGGCGGCGGCACGGGCGGCCGAGGTCATCGGCAGGAATCCGGCGGCGGCCGAGAGTTCGACCTGCAGGTCAGGTTCCATCAGGAAGTTTACAAATTGAGCCACGCCCTTGTACTCGGCCGGCTTCTGCCCGGCACCCACCCACAGGGAAGCGCCGCCGGCAAGCGTCTGCTGCGGCGTGCCCGGCACGTCGTCGTGATACGGCAGCGCCGAAACACCGGTGTCCAGCTTGCCTTTCTCATGCAGCGTTCCGTAGAACGAAGAAGAACTGGTCAGCATGCCGCACTCGCCCGCCGCAAAGCGGTTGTCCGCCTCGTCGCGGCGGCCGAAATAGATGAAAAAACGAGCCTTTGCCCAAGTGGTCAGCATTGCCGTATGCTTGACCTGAACCAGACCATTGAAATTCAGCTTGCCTTTCGCATCGGCCACCTCGACGCCGTTCCAGGAGCTGAGGTTGTCGATATGCACCCAGGCTGGCCAGGAGGTGGTGTAGGGGCAGGTGCTGCCGGAGTCGAACAATTTGTCGGCCGCCTGCTGCGTTTCGGCCCAGGTCTTAGGCGGCTTCTCCGGGTCGAGGCCGGCCTTGCGGAAAGCGGTCTTGTTGATGAACAGTACCGGGGTCGACAGCGCGATTGGCAGCGCAAAAAGGTTTCCCTGGGCGTCGCTGAGGCCGACACGCAGTTCGGGCGCCAGTTTTCCGCCGTCGAGGGGCAGACTGGCTTCCTTCATCACCTGATGCAAAGGTTTGAAATTCGCTTTTGCGGCGACGAAACGCGCCTGCTCCTCGCGTGTCACCAGATTCAGATCCTTGGGAGCATCGCCCTGCACGCGACGCACGAGTCTGACCTGATATTCCTTCTGGCGCGCATTGAACCGTTCAACCAGCTTCTCGAGACGTTCGGCACGCTCCTCGTCAAGCTGATGCGAGAGATCGATCTCTGTCGGTGCGGCGACCGCCAGCGAAGAAAACGGGGCAGCCAGGGCAAGTGCCAGTGCGGCGGGAAGGATTTTGAGTAAACGCATGCGAAGGATCCTGGAAGTGAGGGGAAAACCGGGAATTATAATCGCTGCGATGGCCAAGCCATGCATGGTTCCGCCGGCTTCGACAGGCCTCCGACGATGTCGCCCGCGCCGGCAGATCACCCGCAGCACGACCAGAAAAGTCCCGCACCCGGTTTGTGGGTAAAATGCGGCATCTGCATTCTACTTTCTTCGAGAACGTTGTGTTCGAGCGAGCGCCCGTCCCCCTGCGCACCTTCCTGATGATCGCCACCCTGTGCCTCGGCGGCTGCGACGCGGTGCAGCAGAAACTCGGAATCGAACCGCCGGCAGCCAAGGCCGCCCGTCTGGATGCCGAGGGGAAAGCGGTCGGTGGTGCCTGCCGGCAATCCGGACGCGCCATCGAGGACTGCTACTCGATCTACTCGTGGTTGCCCAAGGCGCCGATCTACGAAGGCTGGCGCGACATGGACGTCTACATGCGAGAAAACAAGCTGGAAACCGTCGAACCCCAACTGCCGCCGCCCCAACCACCGGGCACCAAGAAAAAGAAACCTGCAGCCGTTGAGGAAGCCGTACCTGAAGCCAAACCCGAACAAAAAGCGCCCGACAAACCCGCAAAACATTAGGCGAACGACCATTGATGCGCGCTTCGATACGATTGACGACCAAAGACCTCTGAGACCATCCGGCCGGCAAGGAATGTCCGAAGATAACCCCCTTCTTCCGCAAACAACCGCAACTGGCGGTGATCCCTTGCCGGTTCTTCGTGCCAGCAAGGCCCTGTTCCTGAGCCGCCTGACGGAAATCGTCAAGCGCTGCGCGTTCGCCACAGCACCTGCGTTCGAAGCCTTCGCCCACGAGGTCGGCGAGGCGCATGACCAGGCTGCCTCGGCCAGCCCGCGTGACGACTTCGAGCAAACCAGCCAGCTCACGGCCTCACGCCTGACCTTGATGGGAGACGACGACCTCGAACTGGACATCCGTATCGGCGAAATCGGCAGCCGCCTGCGCGAGGCTGCCGGTCGCGACCTGTGGCGAAGCCAGTTGCGCTACATGACCCTGCTCTCCAGGCCGGCGATGAACGAGGACAGCAATCCGCTCGGCCCGGAGGTGATCTGCCTGGGCTTGTGGGCGCTCTGCAAGGCCTGCGGCGGCAGCAATGAACAGCGACACGCCATGCTCGACTGGCTGGAGCGCGCGCTTGGCCAACAACTGCCGGCGCTTTATCGCGATCTCGACCAATTGCTGGCAGGCTACGGGATCGAACCGGTGCAGGGAGCAAACGCGCCAGTAGTGACCCCGGTGGCCGTCGCAGTCGGCTCCGCGGAGAACCTGAACCAGGCGGCACCAGGCAACGCCCTGTCTACGCTGCAGCAGGCGGTGCGCCGGCTTGGCAACCAGCAAACCGGTGCGCCGGTCGACTTTTTCGGCGACGGCGGTGGACGCTCCGGAAACGCCACTCTCGATGCGGCGGCGATGGTCATGCTCAACCATTTGCTCGACCGCCTGACCGCGCTCGAGAGCCGCTCGGCGCACCCCGCCATCGACGCCGGGGCGGCGGAGTTACCGGCGCCCGCGCCGCTGTGCGCGCTGACATCGAAGGATCTTGACCTGCCCCTGGGCAAGCCCGAAGCGATCGCCATCGATACGATGGCGCTGATCTTCGAGTCCATCTTCGACTCCAGCGATCTGCCCGATACCATCAAGGCGGCCATCGGACGCCTGCAGATTCCCTTGCTCAAACTGGCGATCGTCGACCCGTCCCTGTTCACCAACGACCAACATCCCGCACGCCTGCTGATCAACCGCATGGCGCGGGCGGCGGTCGGCCTGCCGCGCAACACCGGCTGGGAACATCCGATCTGCCAGCGCATCGGCCGGCTCACCGCAGCCGCCAGGATTGCACTGGACACCAGGGGCGCGCCGCTCGATGCGCACCTCGCCGACCTGGACACGCTGATCAGGGAACGCGACCAGTCGATCCGACGGGCGGCGGAGACCTCCATCCAGATGGTCGTCGAGCACGAGAACCGGCAGTATGCCGAACAACTGGCGGCGACCTGGCTGCGCGGCAGGCTGGCCAGAACGCGTTCGCCCGAAGTGGCGTCGTTTCTCGAAAAGTACTGGTTGCGAGTGATGGTCGCCGCTGTTCTGGAGGACGGCGCCACGGGCAAACGCTGGCAGGAGAGCAGCACTACCGGCGATGAACTGATCTGGAGCGTACAACCGAAACAAAGCGCCGAGGAACGCAAGCGCCTCGCCAGCCTGGCCTCGTCACTGGTCAGGAGAATTGGCGTCGGGCTTGACGCCATCGGCGTTCCTGCCGCCGAGAGAAGCCCGTTTCTGAATGCCTTGTTCGACCTGCAGACGGCTGCGCTGCGTAGCCTCGCGCCAACCCCGCCGACACCGGGAACGGCTGCGGACAGCCCACGCACCATCGCCGGCGGCGCGTCGCCGGCAGCCCCGCGCGTCCTCGAGCGCGACGGCTGGCGGGTACACTATCTGGGAATGCCGTCCGATACCCGCTCACCGCACACGCTGGCGGTGGCAAACTGGCAGGTCGGCGACTGGTTGCGTTTCCGGATGGCGAACACCGAGCCGCTGTGTGGCCTCGGTTGCTGGCAAAACCCGTCTTCGGGGACGATCCTGTTCTTCAACCCGGACTGGCCCTACGCCGTCGCCATGTCGGCAGCCACCGTCGACCAGCAAATCCGCTCCGGCCGCGCGCAGCTCGTTTCGCGAGTCGCCATTTTCGACGCGGCCGCAGAACGCGCACTCGGCCTGCTCGAAAAACGCTGACGGCACGCCGGAAATTCGCGCAAAACCCGGCCCGTGCTTGCCTGCAGCGATCGCTGAAGTGGCTCGGCGCCACCGCAGCGACGCTCCGACCCGCGTCTGCCGCCGCAAAGCAGGCCGGCAGGGGCGCGCGATCGATGTATAATCATGCTCCATATGAGATTGATTTTTGACCGATTTGAAGGCTTTGCCCATGCGTTTTGATGAACTCGGCCTGGCACCTGAACTGCTGAGAGCCATTGCCGACAAGGGCTACACAGAGCCAACGCCGATCCAGGCACAGGCGATACCGCTCGTTCTCGCCGGCAAGGATCTAATGGGCGGCGCCCAGACGGGCACCGGCAAGACCGCCGCGTTCACGCTGCCGCTGCTGCAGCGCATCCTGGCCTTCGCCAGCCCCAGCCCTTCACCAGCCCGCCACCCGGTACGCGTACTGATGCTGGCGCCGACACGCGAACTGGCGATCCAGGTCCACGAATCGGTGAAAACCTATAGCCGGCACGTACCGATCAGGAGTGCCTGCGTCTTCGGTGGGGTAGACATCAAACCGCAGATCGCCGAGATCCGCTGCGGTGTCGAGGTCCTGGTAGCCACCCCCGGTCGGCTGCTCGACCTTGTCGAACAAAAGTGCCTCAACTTCGGCAGTGTGCAGGCGCTCGTGCTCGACGAGGCGGATCGCATGCTGGACATGGGCTTCGTCCCGGACGTCACGCGCATCATCAACATGCTGCCTCGGCAGCGGCAGAGCCTGCTGTTCTCGGCGACCTTTTCGGAAGAGATCAAGAAACTGGCCGACGGCATGCTGCAGTCGCCGGTACTGATCGAGGTCGCCAAGCGCAACACGGTGTCGGAAACGATCACCCACCGGGTCCATCCGGTGGCCGCCGAGGCCAAGCGTGCGCTGCTGGTGAAGCTGCTGAAATCGGCCGACTTCAACCAGGTGCTGGTCTTTACGCGCACCAAGATCGAAACCAACAAACTGGCTCGCGAGTTGCAAAGGGCAGGAATTGCCGCCGACTCGATCCACGGCGACAAGAGCCAGCAGGAACGCCTCAAGGCACTCGAAGCGTTCAAGGAGGGTTCGGTACTGGTGCTGGTCGCGACGGACGTGGCGGCGCGCGGTCTCGATATCGACGAATTGCCGCATGTGATCAACTTCGAGTTGCCGCGCACTCCCGAAGATTACATCCACCGCATCGGCCGCACCGGTCGTGCCGGCAAGCCCGGAACAGCGATCTCTCTGGTTTCGGCGAGCGAAGTCCAGTATCTGGTCGAGATCGAAAAACTGATCCGGATCCAGGTCGAGCAGGTAGCCATCCCCGGCTTCGAGCCGGAATACGACTACTGCTACCCGCCCGGCGACAAACGCAGTCACCACCGCCGGCCAACGGCAGCTCCGCCAGCCCTGGCGCCACTGGCGACAGCACCGGGCGAGCGCGCCCCGAGCCGCGCGGCGGCGCGTGAAGGATCGAACCGGCCGGGCAGCGGCCGACGCCCGTCGCACATCGCCGCCGACGGTTTCGACTTCAGCAAGCCTTACGAAAGCCCGGAACCGCATCCCGTGGCGGCAGCAGTCGGCAGCGAGGCCGAAAGGGTATCGGCCCGCAGTGAGCACCCGCACAAACCACGCCGCCTGGTCGCCGCGCTACTTGGCGGACTCGGGCGCAAGTAGCGTCGTCTTTGCGCCTGGTGTGGCCGCCGGCTCCGGCTGGGGCACATTGACCAGCTTCAGAATGGCCACCGAGATGTTGTCGCCGTCGCCATGGCCCATCGAGCGCGCGCGCCCGATCAGCAACTCGGTGGCTTCCCGCGCCGAAGACGAGCCGCTGATCACCCAGGCCAGTTCCTGGTCGGTGAAATAGCCCCAGAGACCGTCGGAGCAGAGCAGGAAGGTGTCCCCTGCCTGCAGACCTTCGGCTTCGCCAAAGGCAATCTTGGGAGCGTCGCCGCCGCCCAGCGAGGTCAGCAAAATGTTGCGGTTGGGATGGACCAGCGCCTGTTCGGGAGTGATCCGGCCTTGCACCACCAGTTGCGCCACGTACGAGTGGTCGGTGCTGCGGAAGAGCAAGGCATCGCCGCGGAAGTGGTAGAAACGGCTGTCACCGCAGTGTGCCCAGCTCACCCGGCCCGGCTGCAGCAGCAACATCACCACGGTGCTGTGCGGATCCTTCTCGTTGATGAAACGGGAAGCCTTGATCAGCATATGCGCTTCGTTGATGCACGATTCCAGCAGCACGCGCGCCGATTCGGTTCGCGCCGAATATCCCTCGAGGTTGTTGCGCGCGGTGTGGATCACCTGCTGGGCGGCAATGACCCCACCGGTATGGCCGCCCATGCCGTCCGCCAACACCGCCAACGCCACCCCGCCGCCCCGCGGATGCGGCAGGATGGCGACCCGGTCCTGTTGCTCGCGACGGTCGCCCTGATGCTGGGCAACACAGGCATCAATCGAAATCGGCATCGACAGGCTTTCTCCGCAAACTCGGCAGCCACTTCAGGCGCGCCACGGCAGGCGTTACCGCCTCCCCCCAAGGCACCGCATGCCGGTTCAGAGGGTTACCCGCCGTAGTTCGCTCGGGCGCGGCAGGTGATCGCTACGTTGCGGATTACGCTCGATATACACGCGGTGTGCTGCCACCACCACGGCATGCACCTCCTCGCCACTCAGCTCAGGAAAATTCTCGCGCACGATTCGGTACGCCAGAAGTTCCAGCGACTGTCCTCCCCAGCCCTGCCCTGGATCGAAAAACGGCTCGATCATCACGAAAGCGCTCTCGAAAGCGGCCCGCGAGCGCTGGTTCTGACGTCGCTCGTCCACCAGGCCGGCGGCCTGCTCAAGCTGTTCGCTCATTGCCTCCCCTTCATTCCACCCTCTGTACATGCCGTCGGTTGCATTTCGCGAGTGCTCAAGGCGCCCCGCAAGACCTCCCCGCTGGCGCCGAGCGGCAGCGCCGCGGTGAATTCTATCGCTTTCGGCGTTTCGTAGGGCGCCAAATACCGACCGACATGTCGCTGCAACTCGCGAACCAGTTCCGGCGTCCCGAGCACGCCCGGCCGCAAGACGACGAAAGCCCTGGGCCGCGTGCCGCCCAGCTCGTCTGCACGGCCGATCACGGCACAGTTGGCCACGACGGCATGCGCACGCAGACAGGTCTCGATCTCCGACGGGTCGACGCGATAGCCAGCACTCGCGAAGGTATCGTCGGCAGGCCGCTGGCAGAATAGATTACCCTCACCATCGAGCGTCGCCGATTCGCCGGTACGCACCCAGCCATCGCCGACGACGGCCTCTGCCGTGGCCTCGGGATCCCGCCAATAGCCGAGCATCGGCAGGGGATCATCCTCAGCATGGTACTGTCGAAACACGGCGAGTTCGCCGACCTCGCCCGGCGGCAGCGCGTTTCCCTGAGCATCGATCACCGCCACCCGGTGCCCCGGATAGGCTCTGCCCACCGCGCCCGGACTGGCAGGCCATCGCGAAGCCCAGTTGCCGACCAGATCGGGGAGGCCGGCAGGCCCGAAGATACCGTTGATGGCCACACCCATTTTGTCTCTCGCCCAGTGCCACAGCGCTGGATCGACCGGCTCGCCGACGCTCGCCAGCGTACGCAGGTCGAGATCGTAGACCGTGCCGGGGTCCGCCACCCGCTGCATCATCCGCTGCAAGAGCGATGGCCATAGAACGGCATTGCGAATACCGTACTTTTCGATCAGGGCAAAGACCTTCACGGCGTCCAGGGTCCCGTTGTACGCGAGCAGCGGCATGCCGAAATGCCAGGTCGGCAGCAGGGCATCCCAAAAATCGCCGGCCCCCGCGGGTTGGCCAGGCGACCAGAGCATGTCCCGCGGTTGCGGAAAGAAGTCATGCGCGCAGACGAACGCACTGAGCTTGCCGAACAGCATTCGGTGCGCCATCAGTGCCCCCCTGGCGCCGCCCTGGGTACCGCGGCGGTAAAGGATCATCGCCGGATCGCCGGCCGCGGTGACTATCGGCGTGTAGTGCGCCGAAGCGTGCTCGAGCACTTCATCCCAGGGCCGGATGCCTGGTCCTGCGGCGCTGCCAACGCCGAGCACGTGTCGCAACCGCGGCAACCTGTGGCGCAGCCCTTGCACTCCGGGCTGCGTCGTCGCATCGACGATGGCCAGGTGGGCGGCGGCATCGCCCAAACGGTGTTCCAGTGAATCCGGCCCCAGGAACGGCGACAGAGGGACGGCCAGCGCGCCCATCTGGCAAATCGCGATCTGCGCGATGGCCGCTTCCGGGCATTGCGGCAAGAGGATCGCCACCCGGTCGCCAGGCAGCGTACCCAATGCCGCAAGCACGTTCGAGAGCCGGTTCGCCTGTCGCTGAATGTCCCAGAAGGTGTGCGCCGAGGTGAATCCGCTCGCGTCCTCGTAGTACAGCGCAAAGCGGTGACGTTCCGCGGCCCAGCGGCCACAGACGTCGACGGCGAGATTGAACCGCTCCGGGACCTGCCAGCGGAAACTCCGGCAAAGCTCCTGGTAACTACCCGCCTGACTGTCGAGTTCCATCACGTCTCCGCATCGGCTGCTCAGGTGGCTGCGCCCAGGCGCTCGTCGATCAGTTCGATCCAGTGCCGCACCGGTACCTTGCTGCCGCTCTGCAGGTGGGTCTGGCACCCGGTATTGGCCGTCACCAGCAGCACCGGCGAACCCGCGCGCATCGCTGCCAGCTTGTTGTCACGCAACTGCGTGGCGAGCACCGGTTGAATGATCGAATAGGCCCCCGCCGAGCCGCAGCACAGGTGCGAATCGGCAACCGGCGAGAGCTGGTAACCGGCGGCAGTCAGCAGCGCTTCGACGACACCGCGAATCTTCAGCGCGTGCTGCAAGGTGCAGGGCGAGTGAAACGCCACCCGCTGGCCGCTGCCATCGCCCTGCCGACGCAGCAACTCGACGAGTTGTTGCTGCTCGGCAGCCAGGACCTCGGAGGCATCGCGCGTCATGTCCGCAATTCGCGCCGCCTTGTCGGCGTACGCCGGATCGTGCCTGAGCAGTTCACCGTATTCGCGCACGTGCGCACCGCAGCCCGACGCGGTCATCACGAAACCCTCGACGGAGCCGCTCTCGACATGCGGCCACCAGGCGTCGATCACCCGCCGCATGTCGTCGAGTGCCTTTTCCTGGGCATTGAGGTGGTAGCGCAGCGCGCCACAACAGCCGGCGCCCGGCACTTCGAACAATTCGATACCGAGCCGGTCGAGAACACGTGCCATCGCCGCATTGGTATTCGGGGTCAGGGTCGGCTGCACGCAACCGGCCAGGGCGATCATCCTGCGTGGCCGCGCGGCCGGCCGCGGCCACGGTCTGCGCACTCTACCGGCAGCGCTCGGCACCTTGTCGGCCAGGGCGGCCGGCAACAACGGCCGCAACACTTGTCCGACACGCACGGCCGGCTTGAAAATCCAGTCGCGCGGCAGCGCTTCGCAAAGCAGGAAACGCGTCGCCCGGGCGGCGGGTGAACGCGGTACACGTTGCTCGATGACCGCGCGTCCGATCTCCAGCAGGCGATGATACCTGACGCCTGAAGGACAGGTCGTTTCGCAGGCGCGGCAATTCAGGCAGCGATCGAGATGCAGTTGCGTCCGGGTGGTGACCGCATGCCCTTCGAGCATCTGTTTCATCAGATAGATGCGACCGCGCGGCCCGTCGAGTTCATCGCCGAGCAACTGAAAGGTCGGACAAGTCGCGTTGCAGAAGCCGCAATGCACGCAACTGCGCAGAATCGCGTCGGCCTCGCGCCCGACCGGCGTGTCCTTGATGAAATCGGCTAGATAGGTTTGCATGATCGGCGAACTTTCATAGACCCGGATACATCCGGCCGGGGTTGAAAACCCCCTGCGGATCGAAAGCCTGCTTCAGATGGCGATGGATGCGCGCCAGAGGCGCGGTCAGCGGCTGGAAAACCCCGACCTCCGTCTTCAGGGCATCGTCACCTCGAAACAGGGTCGCATGCCCGCCGGCCTTTGCCGCGGCCGCGCGAATCCGCCTGGCGTCGCCACCGCGCAGCCAGCGCTGCGCGCCGCCCCATTCGATCAGCGTCTCTCCGAGCGCCTGCGGCGGCGTCACGGACGGCAGCGAAAGCCGCCACAGCGGCGCGTCGCCGAGAAAGAACGCCTGCTTCTGCTCGCGCAGCGAATCCCAGAAGACGTCGGCATCGGCCAGCACCTCGCCAGCGAGTTCGCGCTCTGCGGCAGCGACCGCGGCGGCAGCCCCGGACAGGCGCAGCGTCAGCAGGCCGTCATGCCACGCCGACGCCGAAATCGGCAAGGGCCGGCCACCCCACTGGTTGAGCTTCTGCAACGCCGCGGCCTCGTCGAGCGCAAAACGCAAGCTTTTCTCGGCTACCGGCAGCGGCAGCACCTTGAGCGAAACTTCGAGCACAACGCCGAGCGTGCCGAGGCTGCCCGCCAGCAAGCGCGGGACATCGTAGCCGGCGACGTTCTTCATCACCTGCCCGCCGAAGGAGAGCACTTCGCCGCTGCCATTGAGCAGTTTGACACCGAGCACGAAATCGCGCACCGCACCCACCGCCTGCCGGCGTGGTCCCGACAAACCGGTAGCGAGCATGCCGCCGACCGTCGCCGCGGCCCCGAAATGCGGCGGCTCGAAGACCAGGCCCTGCCCCTTCGCGGCGAGCGTTGCCGCCAGTTCGCGCAGACCCGTTCCGGCACGTGCGGTAACCACCAGTTCGCTTGGCTCGTAGGCGACAATCCCGCGGTAGGCGGCGACATCGAGCCGCTCGCCGGTCTCCGGACCACCGTAGAAACACTTGCTGCCGCCGCCACGAATCGCCAGCTTGCCGCCCGAGCCGGCCGCAGCGGCAATGCGTACGCGCCAGTCGTCGATCAGTGTTTCCATCAGAACCTCGGCGCAGTCGGCGCACGCGCCACGCGCGCCTGGGTGTATTCGCGGCAACGCGCAAGCGTCGGCACGCCCTTGCCGGGATTGAGCAGCCCGTGCTCGTCGAAGGCCGCCTTGAGGCGATGAAAGGTTTCGATCTCGGCCATTCCGAACTGCTCGGCCATCAGATTGACCTTCTCGATACCCACCCCATGCTCGCCGGTGATGGTGCCTCCGAAGCGTACCGACAGTTCCAGGATTTCGGCACCGAAAGCCATCGCCCGCTCAAGCTGTCCGGGCTGATTGGCATCGTACATGATCAGCGGATGCAGATTGCCGTCGCCGGCGTGGAAGACATTGGCGCAACGCAGATCGTATTTCCCGGAAAGCCCGGTGATTTCCTGGAGCATCTCGGCCAAGCGCTTTCTCGGGATGGTGCCGTCCATGCACAGATAATCCGGGGTCAACCGACCAACAGCCGGGAACGCCGCCTTGCGTCCGGCCCAGAACTTGAGGCGCTCGGCTTCGGTGCGCGAAACGCAATAGGCCGAGGCGCCGCTCCTTTCCAGTACTGCCGTCATGCGCCCGATCTCCTCGGCGACTTCTTCCGGCGTGCCATCCGATTCGCACAGCAGGATCGCTTCGGCGTCCATGTCGTAACCGGCGTTGACGTAGGGCTCGACAGCGTGGATGGCCTTCCTGTCCATCATTTCGAGACCGGCCGGGATGATGCCGGCGGCAATGATCCCGGCGACGGCGTCGCCGGCTCGCCGCACGTCGTCGAAAGAGGCGATCACCACCTGCGCCAGTTGCGGTTTGGGCGTCAACCTGACCGTCACCTCGGTGATCATGGCCAGCAGACCTTCGGAGCCGTTGAGCAGCGCCAGCAGATCGTAGCCGGCCGCGTCGAGTGCCGCGTTGCCGAACTCGACGATCTCACCCGCCATGGTCAGGCCGCGCACACGCAGGACATTGTGCACGGTCAGGCCATACTTGAGGCAGTGCACACCGCCGGAGTTCTCGGCGACGTTGCCACCGATCGTACAGGCGATCTGCGACGAAGGGTCGGGCGCGTAATACAGCCCGTAGGGCGCCGCCGCCTCGGACACCGCCAGGTTGCGCACCCCCGGCTGCACCACCGCGGTACGCGACAGGGCGTCGATACTGACGATCTTCTTGAGCCTGGCGAGCGACACCACAACGCCATCGGCATGCGGGGTGGCGCCGCCCGACAGCCCGGTGGCGGCACCGCGCGCCACCACCGGGGCCTTCAGCTCATGGCAGACCTTGAGGATCGCCTGTGCCTGTGACTCGTTCTCGGGAAGGGCGACGAGCAACGGCAACTGGCGATAAGCGGTCAGTCCGTCGCAATCATACGGCCGCAGGTCCTCTTCCTCGACCAGCAGGGCCTGCACCGGCAACACCGCGCGCAAACGCCTGATCAGGGCCGGCCGGTCAACCGCAAAACGCCGGTCGGCACTCTTGCCTTCCATGCTCATGTGTTCCCCCCGAGCGAAAATCTCGTGACCTCCCTCTTGAGTTCGCCAGGGCGCATGCGAAAGGGTTGTCTGACCATCGGTCCGGAGAATACTACAAAGCGGCGCGGCTGCAACGACGGCGGGAGTATTCGACGGCAACCCCGCGCCTCTTCTAAACTGTATCCGCAAGCAGGCTGGACTTGGCTATCTATCGCCTGCTGCATTCAACCAGCAGTACTATGCAAAACAGATGGCCGATTAATCCGTTGGACTCTACGGTTGACGACCTACCTCAATCGCCCCGCCAGACGCCGTAATGGAGCCAAACCACTCGGCTCCCGACGAGGAGTTCAAGCGCCGCATGCCGCCGGAGGAGGTTGAAGAGTCATGCGCACGGATTCAGGTAGATCAGAAGAACTGCTTGGCAAAATTGGCGGTGGCCAAGGCCAGGATGCCGCCGAGCATCCACTGCAGGACGAGGAACTTGCCGTCCTGCTCGATCAGTTTTCTTTCCACCCGCTCGATATCGGCTTTCGTCGCCAGTTGGCCTTCCAGTGCCTCGGCGAAGACTTCCTTCTGTGCCTCGGCGAAGGCAGAGGCCTGCTCTCGGGTAAGCCCCGCCTTCTCCAGACGTTCAGCGAACTTCAAGGTGTCAAACGTAATCGTGCTCATGCCTGACAGCGTGCACGCGTTGCGGGCGGGTTGTCAAGGGCCGGGTATCGAGCTAATCCTTGCCGTCATCCGGGCCGGTGTATTCAGTCGTCCGTGTCAAATATGTCCAAGAGTCGGCACGACCTATGAGATGGCGCTTGAGGAGGAGGACAGGTAATCGACAAGCCGCCTCAGGGGCGGTAGGGTTGGCGGCCTGTTCGAGGCCTAAGCCCGAACTACGCCAGGGAATGGGTCTTGAGCCAGTCGCGCAGGGCGTCGTTCATGCGCGTTTGCCAGCCTTTGCCGGTCGCCTTGAAGGCTTCCACGACATCGGCGTCATAGCGCACGGTCAGCGCCTGCTTGGGCCTTTCGGCTGGCGGGCGGCCACGGCGCACAAGCTGATCTCCGACGTACTCATCTGCTTGCTCGAAAAACTCCTCCGTCAGCACCGGGGCGTCGTCAGGGTCAATCCACTCGGTAGGCGTGGCGTGCTTGTTCGCGTTCATTGGCTTTCCTCATGCTGATGATGCGGCGAGCCTCGCCGCGCGGTGTCCAGACCATGATCACCATTCGGCCGTCGAGCTTGCCCGCTGTGACGAAGCGCGGCTCGCTGTAATCCTCGCGGATATCTTCATCGGTGAAGTGGTGGCCGGCGAAGACTTCGCCTGCGCGGGCAAAGTCCAAACCCCGTTCAACCAGGGCTCTGTCGCGCTTGTCAGGGTCGAACTCTATCCGCATGAGAAAAATTGTAGTTACGACAATTCACGCCGTCAATGATTTTCTGTAACTACAAGGATAGGAATTCCAATGCCACTTTTTGAAGCATCTCGTCCGTTCCCGTCCGTGTCAATCGTGAAATTCGTACCCAAGGTTCCTGATCGCCCCGTAAAACCCGGTCCGGCATTCCCGTTGTCTGTGCCAGTGGCCACTTGGGCGGCGGAAGTTTGCCGCTCAGGTGGCCACTGGCACGAGCCTCCCCCTACGAGCGAGTCTATTCGTCTTGTGCCCTGCCACGCGATACGCTGATCGAACTCATAGTCCGGTGCGGGTTGCGCTTGCGGATCGAGGGGGTCCGGTCCGGTTTCCTGCATCTCCCACAGCGGCGGACCTCGCGCCGGCATAGTAGCGGTGACGATGTTTGCGCGGTGGCGGAATCAGCGCCCCCCCTTCTTCATCAACCTCCAGGCCATATCGGCAGCCGAGGAGGCACCAATTCCGCCTCGCCGCCATCAGAAAAATTTGTGTGGGCTGGCGCTGGCCGTCGCTTACAATTTTCCGACCGACGCTTCGGCGAGGTTTGCATCCTTGCTGGTCACACGGCCTGCCGCCGCTTGCCACCTGGCAAGAGCACGCTGTTCTCTGCCAATCGATTTTTTCGGGAATCCGTATGCCAAAGAAACTTGCACTGCTCACCCTGCATGGAATGGGCGACACCTCTCCCACTTACTACGTCGAACTCCATGACCTGCTCAAGAAGGCCTTGGGCAACTCGACCTGGAACAGGATCGCCTTCCGGCCCATCTACTACCAGAATGTCCTTCAAGGCAACCAGGCCGAGATTTTCGGCAGGATGCGCGACCAGATCGACTGGATGAAACTGCGGCGGTTCCTGCTCTATGGATTCTCGGACGCAGCCAGCCTGGAGTACCGCAAGGATGTCGCCGGTAGTCCCTATTTCGAGACCCAGAAGATCATCCTCCAGACCCTGGACAGCGTCTTCGAGGAAGCGGGCCGAAGCGCCGTGCCGGTGATCGTCGTTGCCCAGTCGCTCGGATGCCAGGTCATCTCCAGCTACATCTGGGACGCGCAGCAGCCGCGCCCTTCAGCGGGCATCTGGCGTGCGCCGCCGGGAGACGGGGTGGCCGCCGGATCCACGCAAGACCAGTTCCGGCGGATGCAGACCTTGCAGCGCCTGTATACGACGGGCTGCAACATTCCCATCTTTGTGGCCGGGCACAAGAACATCCAGGCGATCCAGCGGCCGAACCAGGACTTCAAATGGCACAACCTCTTCGATGAAGATGATGTCCTCGGCTGGCCGCTGCGACCGCTGAGTCCTTCTTACGAAGCGCTGGTGGAAGACCTTCCGGTCAACGCCGGTGGCGGCCTGCTCGGGGCGATTGCCACCTCGTGGAACCCCTTCAGCCACGAACAGTACTGGCGGGATTCGGAAGTCATCGAGCATCTGGCGAGAACCATCAGGGCGCTGGCCTGACGGTCCCGGCCATCCCGGACCGCGTGCGCAATTTTTAACCTTCAGAGGAGGAGCGAGACATGCCCAGGAGCCTGACCGAACACTTTACGCTGGATGAACTGGTCGCCAGCCAAACCGCCACGAGAAGTGGGATCGACAACACACCGGGAGCGGCGGCACTGCGCAACCTGAAAAGCCTTGCCGAGGTTCTCGAAGAAGTTCGCACGCTACTCGGCGGCGTGAGCCTGTTGATCAGTAGCGGTTACCGTAGCCCGGCGCTCAACGCCGCGGTCGGTGGCTCGGCAAAGAGCGCGCACCTGCTGGGTCTGGCTGCCGACTTTACGGCCCCGAAATTCGGCACCGTCCTGCAAACAGCCAAAAAGATCGCCGCGTCAGGAATCGCCTACGATCAGCTCATCCACGAATACGGCGCGTGGGTACACCTCGGGCTGGCCGCTCCGGGAATGGTGCCGCGTCGGCAGAATCTCTCCATCTTCCAGGGGACCGGCTACCTGCCGGGGATCATCGCCAAGCCCGGGTAAGCGCTCCGACGCGAGTGCCGCTCGTTCCGGGCGCGTACCCCGTGTCCCGGTGAGAAACGAACGGGGTGCTCATTGCGCATCCCTCGCCGGCCACCGCACGATCCCGCCCGGTCTCCCGGTGGCCAAAGCCTGCCAGGCATCGACACCGGAGGTACGGCACAAGACCTGCAGCAGTGCGAACGCCCCCTCGGCGTGGCGGCTCGCGGCGGCACTCAGGCTCTCCCCGAGTTCGAAGCGCTCGCCGGCAACGCCGAGCACGAAGGTCGGTGGCGCCGGTTGTCCGATGCGCGCCAGCACGGCGAGCACCGCTTCCGGCGACAGCGCATGCGAGCTCGGCGTCGGCGTGGCAAGCGCCTGCACCTGCCGAAAAACCCACGGCGCCGGCGTCCGCTGGCCGGCATCAAGGAATAGAGCCAGGCGCCGCCCGGCGAGGTCGAGGGCGTGCTCGACCTGCCACTGGAAGTCGCCGATCAGTTCAAAGCCGGTGCTCAGGCCCTCGCCCGCAAGCCAGTCCTGCAGGCGGTCGAGGAGCATCGGCCCCAGGGCGTCGTCGCCGCGGCTGGGATTGCCACAGGCCAGGATGACCACCGGCGCGAGCGACACGGGCGGCACCGCCGGCAAGTCAGGAGGCGCTGCGCATCCGCGCGATCACCTGCCCCGCGACATCCTGCAGCTCAAGCTGCAGCGGCATCTTGCCGAGCGCGTGCGTGGCGCACGAAAGACAGGGATCGAAGGCGCGGATCGCGACTTCGATGTGGTTGAGCAGGCCTTCGCTGAGCTGGCGACCGTTGAGATAGCGCCGGGCGACGCGCCGGATGGCCTCGTTCATCGGCTGGTTGTTGTGCGTGGTCGAGACGATCAGGTTGCACATCGTCACCAAGTCGTCGTCATCGACGCGGTAGTGGTGGATCAGCGTGCCGCGCGGCGCTTCGATGACGCCGACGCCCTCGTGCCGGCGGGTACCGCTGCCGCTCAGATCACTCCCCGAAAGGTCGTCGTCGTGCAGCAGCTCCTTGATCGTTTCCGCCGCGTGCAGCAGCTCGATCATGCGTGCCCAGTGATAGGCCAGCGGCGCGTGGATCAGGCGGCCCTGGCCATGGTCGATGAACTCGCGGCGCTCGCCTTCGGCCAGCGGCGTGGCGATCGAATCGCAGTTCTGCACGCGCGCCAGCGGTCCGACCTTGTACCAGCCGTCGCGCGGGCCGAGCGCCGCCAGGAAAGGAAACTTCATGTAGCTCCACGGCTTGACTTCCTCGTGGATCAGTTGCTGGTAATTCTCGACGGCGAAACCGTCGACCAGGATCTGGCCGTCGGCATCGCGAGCGCGCAGGCGACCATCGTAGAAATCGAGCGCGCCGTCGGCGCCGACCAGCGAAAGGATGTTCGAGCGGAAGGTGCCGAAACTGTCGTAGAGCGGCGGATCGGCGGCATGCAGGCGCTTGACGATCTGCACCGCCGCACGGCTCCAGTCGACAATCGGGTCGATATCGGCCAGCAGGCCATCGCGCTCGGCGGGGCTCAGGGCGCGATTGACGCCGCCCGGAATCGCGCCGGTGCCATGCACGCGCTTGCCGGCGGTCAGGCGGATCACCTCCTGGCCGAACTTGCGCAACAGCACCCCCTGTTTTGCCACTTCCGGATACGCCGCGGCAACGCCGACAATGTTGCGGCGGCCGGCATCGCTGGCAAAACCAAAGAGCAGGTCGGGCGACGAGAGATGGAAGAAATGCAGGGCGTGCGACTGCAGGATCTGGCCGTAGTGCATCAGGCGGCGCAGTTTCTCGGCACTCGCCGGCAGTTTCTCGGCGCCGACGACGTGGTCGAGCGCCTTGGCCGCCGCCAGGTGATGCGAGACCGGGCAGATGCCGCACAGCCGTTGCACCATCACCGGCACTTCCCAATACGGGCGCCCCTGGATGAACTTCTCGAAACCACGGAATTCGACGATGTGCAGGCGAACCTGCTGCACCTCGTCGTTGGCGTCGAGCAGCAGCGTGACCTTGCCGTGCCCTTCGACGCGCGACACCGGATCGATGGCCACCCGGCGCAGCGTACCGGCGTCGGCGGCGGCGGTTTCGAGTGCGAAAGCCTCAGATGCCATGGCGGTGTCCCTCAGTCGAAATGCAGCAGCGGATGTCCCAGCCGCGGCGTCCGCCCGTCGAGCAGGTCGGTCAGGAACTTCCAGATGGCGTCGCCGGAAGGCGGACAGCCGGGAATGAAGTAATCGATGCGCACGATCTCATGGATCGGGTGCACCTTGTCGAGCGGCAGCGGCAGTTCCGGATCGTTGGGGATCTGCCCGCTGACGATACCCGGCCAGGTCAGATAGACCTCCTGCAGGCACTGCCCGAGGCTGAGGTGGTTGCGTTGCGCCGGCAGCCCGCCATTCACCGCGCAGGCGCCGATGGCGATCAGCACCTTGCACTGGCGGCGGAACTCCTGCAGCACGTGGATGTTCTCGGCGTTGCAGATGCCGCCTTCGATCAGGCCGATGTCGCAGGCGCCGCATTCCTTGATGTCGGTCAGCGGCGAGCGGTCGAAGTCGACGCGCTCGACCAGATCGAGCAGCCGTTCGTCAATGTCGAGAAACGCCATGTGGCAACCGAAGCAGCCGGCCAGTGAAGTCGTCGCCAGACGCAGCTTGCGGTTCTGAACC
>JAKOZI010000165.1 GCA_029780075.1 Pseudomonadota bacterium | reverse complement strand
CCTTCGCACGCAGCAACCAGCATCCCCTGGCGTGCGTAATGGAGGAAAACTGAATGATTGCGCAGGAACTCGAAGTCAGCTTGCATATGGCATTTGTCGAAGCTCGGCAGAAACGTCATGAGTTCATAACCGTGGAGCACCTCCTGCTTGCCCTGCTCGACAATCCGTCGGCAGCGGAAGCCCTGCGCGCCTGTGGCGCCAGCATCGAACAGCTGCGCAAGGATCTGACCCGCTTTATCGGCGAACACACTCCGACCGTCGCCGGCGATGACGAGATCGATACCCAGCCGACACTGGGTTTCCAGCGCGTGATTCAGCGTGCGATCCTGCACGTTCAGTCATCGGGCCGAAAGGAAGTCAACGGGGCCAACGTCCTGGTGGCGATCTTCGGCGAGAAGGATTCGCACGCGGTCTACTATCTGCAAAAGCAGGGTGTCACGCGTTTGGATGTCGTCAACTTCATCGCCCACGGAATCAGCAAGGTCCCCCAGAACGCGCCACGCAGCGATCCTGAGGTCGAGACTGAAAGCGAGCCACAAGTGGCGGCCGGCCCGCTCGAGAGTTACACGATCAACCTCAACGCCCTTGCCCTCCAGGGCAAGATCGACCCGTTGATCGGTCGTGACCGCGAGCTTGAGCGCGTCATTCAGACGCTATGCCGCCGGCGGAAGAACAACCCCTTGCTGGTTGGCGAGGCTGGCGTCGGCAAGACGGCCATAGCAGAAGGATTGGCGCGCAGGATCGTCGAGTGCGACATCCCCGAAATTCTTGCCAAAGCCAACGTGTACTGTCTCGACATGGGCTCGTTGCTGGCCGGCACCAAGTATCGTGGCGACTTTGAACAGCGCCTGAAGGGGGTTCTCAAGCAATTGAGCGACAACCCGCAGGCCATTCTGTTCATTGACGAGATCCATACGCTGATCGGTGCCGGATCGGCTTCTGGCGGCACACTCGACGCTTCGAACCTGCTCAAGCCGGCGCTCTCCACCGGACAGCTGAAATGCATCGGTGCGACGACCTATACTGAATACCGCGGCATCTTTGAAAAGGACCACGCCTTGTCACGGCGATTCCAGAAGATCGACGTCAGCGAGCCGTCGAGTGCCGAAGCGGTCGAGATCCTCAAGGGACTCAAGTCGCGGTTCGAATCTCACCACGGAATCAAGTACTCTGCCGCAGCCCTGACCTCGGCGGTCGAGTTGTCGGTGCGTTTTATTACCGACCGCCACCTTCCGGACAAGGCGATCGATGTGATCGACGAAGCAGGCGCCGCGCAGCGGATCCTGCCGAAGTCCAGGCAGAAAAAGCTGATCGGCAAGATCGACATCGAGGAGATCGTCGCCAAGATTGCACGCATTCCTTCGACGCACGTTTCCTCCGACGACAGGAACAACCTGCGGAATCTCGACCGAGATCTGAAAGCGGTCGTGTTTGGCCAGGAGGCAGCCATCGACGCGCTCGCCAGGGCGATCAAGATGGCCCGTTCCGGACTGGGCAATCCCATTAAGCCGATTGGCAGCTTCCTGTTTTCAGGTCCCACCGGCGTCGGCAAGACCGAGGTCGCCAAGCAATTGGCCTACTGCCTGGGGAACGAA
The DNA here is from genome assembly GCA_029780075.1 of Pseudomonadota bacterium. Classification (GTDB taxonomy): domain Bacteria; phylum Pseudomonadota; class Gammaproteobacteria; order Burkholderiales; family Rhodocyclaceae; genus Accumulibacter. The sequence continues at coordinate 14,833 of JAKOZI010000165.1, read as the reverse complement.
CTGATCCGTTTCGATATGTCGGAATACATGGAACGGCACGCAGTGTCTCGCCTGATTGGTGCTCCGCCGGGCTACGTCGGGTTCGACCAGGGTGGCCTGCTGACCGAGGCCGTCACCCGGAAGCCGTACAGCGTGCTGTTGCTCGACGAGATCGAGAAGGCGCATCCCGATATCTACAATATTCTCCTGCAAGTGATGGATCATGGCACGCTGACCGACAACAACGGGCGCAAGGCCGACTTCCGGAATGTGGTGATCATCATGACCACCAACGCCGGGCAGGAAGCGATCCAGAAGTCCACCATGGGCTTCACCCCATCGAGACAGGCCGGCGACGAGATGGTCGAGATCAAGCGCATCTTCACCCCTGAGTTCCGCAATCGCCTGGACGCCACGATCTCGTTCAAGGCGCTCGACCGCGAGGTGGTCCTGCGTGTGGTTGACAAGTTCCTGATGCAACTCGAAGCGCAATTGCACGAGAAGAAAGTCGAAGCGGTGTTCACCACGGCATTGAAGGAGCATCTCGCTGCCCACGGCTTCGACCCGCTGATGGGCGCCCGCCCGATGGCGCGCCTGATTCAGGACACGATCCGCGCCTCTCTGGCCGACGAACTGCTGTTCGGCAGGCTTGCCAGTGGCGGCCACGTTACCGTGGACATCGACGCTAACCAGAAGGTCATACTGACTTTTGAAGAAGAGCCGGCGATCGTAGCCTGAACGCCGACGACCCCTCTGGCCAACCAACCCGTAAGGATTCTGTTTCCCCTCAACCACCCACAAGGCAGGCAGCATGAGCTTCAAGACACCCGACCTCCTCGACAGGCACGAAGAAAAGACCCAGAACGGTAGCGTCCGTGTGGTGGCGCCAATGTTTCAGCCTTACGGCGGGCGGGTTTCTTTCAGTGGCCAGATCGTCACGCTCAAGCTGTTCGAGGACAACTCGCTGGTGCGCGAAGCCCTGTCCGGAGAGGGCAGGGGCAAGGTGCTGGTTGTTGACGGCGGGGGTTCGCTGCGTTGCGCACTGGTTGGCGACCAGTTGGCGCTCATGGCCCACAGGAACAGTTGGGAAGGCATCATTGTTTACGGCTGCATTCGTGACGCGCATGACATTGGCCAGGTCGATATCGGACTGCGAGCGCTCAACACCCATCCGCTGAAGAGCGTCAAGAAGGGCGTTGGCCAGTGCGATCTGGCGATCAGCTTTGGCGGAGTCACTTTCAGGCCCGGCGAATGGATCTATGTGGATGGCGATGGGGTCATCGTCAGTGACCAACCACTCAACGGAGAAACCCGGTGAACCCTGCCATCGACCTGCTCAGAGCGATTCGGACAGGCCGGTTGCACGAGGTTCGCGCCGCGCTGGATGCGGGCGCGCCGGTTGAATTGCTTGATGGCCGTGGCGACCCCGGGTTGCCACTCGGTGTGGCCTGCTTCATGGGCTACGCTGACATCGTCCGCGAACTGGTCCGCCGGGGCGCCAAGGTCAATACCGCAGATAACACTCAGCCCACATCCCCCTTGTCGATGGCTATTCGGGGGAGCCGGACCGAGGTCGTCAAGACCCTGATCGAATTGGGGGCCGAGGTTCCACCGAACATGGAAACCGGGCTAACAAAACAGGAAATGATGATCGCACGCTGGCGAGGGCAGCAATACGGGACGAAGACGGTCACGCCCCCAGTAGCCGTAGCCAGCGACGATCAGGAGCCGGTATTCGAGGAAATCGAAATGGTGCGTTGCTATGGTACGGACACGGCCGTGCTGGATGCGGACATGATCAAGGCAGCACGGGAAATGGACAAGAAATAGGGAATTCCCGGGCCCTGGTTCAACAGGACCCGGTGGACGGCGTTCGAAGGACCGGGAAGCGTGCTCGTAAATCATTGGCGAGCCGAACTTTGAGCACCGTTGACAAGACGGTAGGCTTGGCCCGCAGCATGATCTATCGTGCAATTCATCCGCTTGCTCTTCTGCTGCTTGCGCTTCGCCTCAGTGGAAATGGACCTGATCGGCGCCTCTGACCGCGCCAACCAGATTGGCGCCGACGACTCGCGAGAACACCGTGACGAGAGCGACGATGCCCACGAATATCCCCAACCACATCAGGCCGTCCCTATTCACGGTGGCGGCGGCCACAGCAGCGGCCGCTGCAGCCACCGGCTTGACGTAAGCCGGAACGATGCCGGGGAACACGTACGTCCAGAGCATGTGCAGGATGCCGATGATCACCACCAGGAATATCGAGTGCTTGAATGTGAACCGGAAGATCTCGGATTCACGACCAACCAGTCCTGTAGCGCCTGTGGCAACGGCGATCGATTGCGGCGAGATCATCTTCCCGCACACGCCGCCGCAGGTGTTGGCCGACATGGTGATCACCGGGTCGATGGCGAGCTTCTCGGCAGTGACCGCCTGGAGCTTGCCAAACAGGGCGTTGGTCGATGTATCGGAACCCGTCATGAACACTCCCAGCCAACCGAGAAGGCTGGCGAAGAAGGGGAAGGCAGCGCCGGTCGTGGCAAACGCGTAACCGAGCGTGATCGCCATGCCGGAAAAGTTCATGATGTAGGCAAAGCCGAGGATCGTCGCTATGGTCACGATCGGCCATTTGAGAGTCTTCAGCGTATCGCCCGCGACGCCCGCGGCGGTCTTGAGGGAAGCGCCCATGACCATGATCGAGAAGAACCAGGCGAACAGAATGGCCGTGCCGGCCGCGCTGAGGAAATTGAAGTTATAGACGGCAGGCTTGGGCTTGCCGACCTGATCGATCACCATCTTGTCCAGACCGGAAATCGGTATGGCGTAGTCGAAGATCATCTTGGTCATCTGGTTGAGCGCTTGATTGACCGGCTTGATACCCCAGGCGCAGACGAAGAGCGACAGGATGATGAAGGGTGCCCAGGCGCGGAAGATCTGACCGCCGGTGAACTTGAGAGCCTCTTTGCCCAGGCTCCTCGGTTCATCGGCGAAGTGCCAGCTCTCTTTCGGATGCCAGACCTTGAGAAAGGCGACCGTGCAGACGATCGAAGCCAGCGAGGCAATGATATCGGGAAGCAGCGGTGCCGTGACCGGAGAGTTGGCCGAGAAGAATTGCGCAATGGCAAAGGAGCCACCGCTGACCAGACAAGCGGGCCAGACTTCCAGCCCCTTTTTCCACCCCGACATGACGACGACGAGATAGAGGGGAATGAAGACGCTGACGATCGGCAGGGTCCGACCGACCATCTGGCTCAGCGCGAAGTCGGGAATGCCCGCGACCTGCCCGCCGACGACGATCGGAATCCCGATCGCACCCCAGGCGACCGGCGCCGTGTTGGCCAGCAGACAGATGGACGCCGCATAGAGCGGGTTGAAGCCAAGGCCAGCCAGCATCGCCGCGGTAATCGCCACCGGGGTACCGAAGCCGGCGGCACCCTCGATGAAGGCACCGAAGGAAAACGCGATGAGCAGCGCCTGCAGGCGCCGGTCGTCCGAAATCGAGGCCAGCGAGTTCTTGATCACCTCGAACTGGCCCGTCTTCACGGACATGTTGTAGATGAAGAGCGCGGTGATGACGATCCAGCAAACCGGGAACAGCCCGAACGCGCCGCCGTACAGGGTCGCGAGCGCCGCCAGATCCGCGGGCATCTTGTAGACGAACACCGCGATCAGGATCGCCAGTCCGGTGCCTCCCATTGCCGCAAACTGGCCCTTCATGCGCTTGATGGCCAGTGCCCAGAACAGGAAGAAGATCGGGATTGCCGCGACCAGCGCGGACAATCCGATGTTGCCGAACGGATCAACATTCATTTGCCAGGTCATGGGAGTCTCCTTTGTAATATGCCACGCATGTGGCTGTTGTGACGACGGTTGCCAGGACTCAGCAGGCTCCCGGGGGTTCCGTACGACTGCACTCCTCCAGCAGGTAAGCAATGGAGCGGTAGGGGCGGCCGGTTTCGGCGGTGAGGCCGATTTCGCAGGTGCGGTTGGTCGAGACGCCCTCGCAGCAGTTGGCGGGCAGTGCCGCGTGGACCTTGCGCAGGGCGTGCACGTTGAGTTCCGGGACAACGAAACCGCGGTCGCCGGCGAAACCGCAGCAGGTGACGCCGGCGGGTTCGACGATTTCTTCGGCGCAGGCCGCGATCAGGCGACGCAGTTTGCTGTCGGAGGCGACGCGGCGAACGCTGCAATTGATATGCAGGGCAATGGGGCCGCGCTTGCGCGTGACCATCAGGCGCGGCAGCAGCGCATCGTGGGCGAACTCATGGAAATCGAGTATCGTCAGGCGACCGGCGAGGTGCTTCTGCATGCGTACCGAGCAGGTGCTGGCATCCATGATCACCGGATAGTGGCCGCCATGCCCGTCGTCCGCCGCCCTGAGCAGCGCAGCGGTTACGCTCTCGGCCATCTGCTCGGCCTCCTCGGCCATGCCCTTGCTCGCCAGCATCTGCCCGCAGCACAGCTTGTCGAACCCTTCCGGCAGGCGCGGGTCGTAGCCGGCGCGCAGCAGCAGCTCGATGACCACTTCCGGCAGGGTCGCCTCGTCAGGCGTGTTGGCGCCAAAGATGCGGCCACCGCAGGCGGGGAAATACACCACCGGGTCGCCCGCACCGGTGCCTCGGTGGGGTTTGGGCGCCCTGCCAGCGTGTGGCATTCCCCGCTTCCAGGCGCCACGCGAGAGGCGAGCGACGAGGCTTTCGCCAACCACGCTGGAGACGGCATGGCCGATGGACAGGCCGACGCGGGAAGCGGTGGCTACCTTGCCGAAATTCTCCGCCGTCCAGTGCGCGACCTGATGCGAGGGCGCCTTGTTGCCCAGCCCGCGGCCGCGCAGGCGGCGCGTCAGCTCGCCGGTGTCGATGCCGACCGGACAGGCGGTGGAACAAAGTCCGCAGCCGGCGCAGGTATCGAGGCCAAAGTAGGCAAAATCCTTGCCGACGTCGGCGGCCTCTTCACCAGCGGCGGCGCGGCGCGACAGTTCGCGCCAGCTGACGATGCGCTGGCGAGGCGACAGGGTCAAGCGATGTGAAGGGCACAGTGGCTCGCAGAAGCCACATTCGATGCAGCGGTCGATGATGTCTTCGGCGGCCGGCATCGGCTTGAGGTTCTTCAGGTGCGCCTGCGGGTCGTCGTTGATGATCACTCCGGGATTCAGCCGGTTGTCGGGATCGAAGAGCGTCTTGATCCGGCGCATCAGGTCGGTGGCCTGCCGGCCCCATTCCATCTCGACAAAGGGTGCCATGTTGCGGCCTGTCCCGTGTTCGGCCTTGAGCGAACCGTCGTACTTGTCGATGACCAGTTTGCAGACATCGTCCATGAAGCGGGCGTAACGTTCCACCTCCGCCGCATCCGAGAAATCCTGGGTGAACACGAAATGCAGATTGCCTTCGAGCGCATGCCCGAAGATGATTCCTTCGCTGTAGCCGTGCTGGCGTAACAGCGCCTGCAGGTCGAGCGTGGCGGCGGCCAGGGACTCGATCGGGAAGGCGACGTCCTCGATGATTACCGTGGTGCCGGCGCGACGCATCGCGCCGACCGAAGGGAAAGTGCCCTTGCGGACCTTCCAGTACATTTCGCAGGTGGCGGGATCGGCGGAGAACGTCGGCGCTTCGACGGTGGCGATGCCGGTCAAGGCGCCGAGCGTGGCGTCAATGCGCTGTTGCAGGAGCGCGGCGCTGTCCGCGCGCACCTCGATCAGCAGAGCAGCGGCATCGTTGCCCAGCGTCCGAATGATCGGCGGCAGGCCGGGCTTGTCTTCCACCGAGCGCAGGGCCGGACGATCGAGCATTTCAACGGCGGACACCGGCTCCTGCTTGAGGCGGATGACGGCTTGGCAGGCGGTCTCGATGGTGGGGAAGAACACCAGTGCGCTCGCCTTGCAAGGGTCCTCGACGACGGTGCGGTAGGTGATGCGTGACATGAAGCCGAGCGTCCCCTCCGAGCCGATCATCAGGTGGGCAAGAATATCGATCGGGTCTTCGTAGTCGATCAGGGCATTGAGGCTGTAGCCGGTAGTGTTCTTGATCTTGTACTTGTGGCGGATGCGCGCCGCCAGCTCCGCGTCGGCGCGCGTCGCGGCGCCCAGGCGCGCGAGTTCGTCGACCAGGGCGGCATGGCTGGCGTGGAAACGGGCGACGCTGGCCGCGTCCTCGGTGTCGAGGACTGCCCCGTCGGCAAACACGACGCGCAGACCGGCCAGGGTGCGGTAACTGTTCTGGGCTGTACCACAGCACATGCCGGAGGCGTTGTTGGCGGCGATGCCACCAATCTTGCAGGCGCTGATCGAGGCCGGATCGGGACCGATCTTGCGGCCATGCGGTGCCAGGCGGTAATTGACCTCGCCACCGATGATGCCGGGCCCGACGCGCACCGTGGCGGCGTCCGGCCCGATTTCACAGGTGGCGAAGGCTTCACCGATGAGGACCAGGATACCGTCGGTTACCGCCTGTCCCGAAAGGCTGGTACCGGCGGCGCGGAAGGTCAGATGAACACCCTGCTGCGCGGCCACCGCCAGAACGTGCACCACATCGTCTTCGCTTTCCACGACGACCACAACCTGTGGGATCAGCCGGTAGAAGCTGGCATCGGTGCCCCAGGCCAGTAGTCGCAGTTCATCGGTGATGACGCTCGTTGCGGGGAAATGCGTGCGCAGGGCAGAAATGAGCGAGTTCATTTTTGGCTACCTCCTCCAGAGACCCGACGGGTGGTTACGCCCCTTTCTCAGCAACGCCGGCGGGGCATTCACTCTATGGTAATACGTTGCACTTAACGAAAACCGATGGCGCGAAGATTAATCAGAGATAGAATTGACCGGAAATTGGTAGTACCAATTGTTTTTTTGCGCCAGGCAGGTCGTGAGGACATTCAGGGAGGATGGCCATGGCATTGCACAGCGTTGCAGAGCAGACCCGGCGGGCACTCGAAGTACACCTGCTGGATGGTTCCTGGCCGGTCGGCATGCGTTTGCCGGCCGAGCGGGTCCTGGCGGAGACGCTGGGCGTTTCGCGGAACTCGGTACGTGAGGCGATTTTTTGCCTGAAGGAGCGCGGCCTGCTGTTCAGCAGGCACGGCAGCGGCGTTTTCGTCAGCGACCGCCTGCAGACGGCAATCTCGTCACCGTGGCGGCAACTGGTGGCCGCGCATCCGGACTTGCGTTGGGATACGCTGGAGTTTCGCCGCGAACTGGAGGGTGCGACCGCGTACTACGCCGCGCTACGCGCCAACGCCAGCGATCTGGAGAACATCGAAGGCATCGTCAGGCGTCTGACCGACGCCTACGACACGGGCGAAAAGGAGGAAGAGTACCGGGCCGACGCCGACTTTCACGAGGCCATCGCCGAAGCCTCGCACAACAGCATGTTTCTCTACCTGCACTCAGGCATCGTGCGCATGCTGCGCGAGCACATCTGCCTCAATCTGATGGCCATGGAAGATCCGACGGGAGACGTCACCGAACACCTTCGCCAGCAGCACCTTGGCATCTGGGAGCGGATCCGCACGCAGCAGCCGGACGAAGCCAGGCAGGCGATGCTTGCTCACATCGACTTCACGTGGTCGGAACTGGCGCGCCGGGAAGACGCAGGCGCCAGCTGCTAGCGGCGTCTGGATCGGGGAAGGTTGATGGATGATTCGCATCTCGCCGGCACAGCGTGGACAGACGAGCGGAAAGAACTCATAGCTCCGCGCGAGCAGCAGCGCCCAGGCGTAACTGACGGCGCGACGTAGGATCGCTGCCGCCGGGACCCGGCTTGATGCTCTCATAGACCAGGTGTTCGGCGTCGATTTCACGCAAGCGCTCCAGCGCGAAGGCTGGCCGAGCGCAGTAGCGCAGCAGACGTTCCAGACCCGGGCGGTCGGTGCCTTCGATGCGCACGCTGGCTTCGATGGAGAAGCCGCCACCATGCGCCCAGTTCGCCATCGCCTCGGCGTCTTACGGCTCGAGCACACCGCGTCGGGTCAGCGCGCGCAGCAGACGCCGGCGGATCTTGGCATGGACTTCGTCACGTAATTTCTGGTCGGGGGCACGGCTTTCGTGAAACGTCGCCGCTCCCTATGCGATGTGGCGGCCGTGCAGTTGGCATGCCCCCTGCATCGGCGGCAACGCGTTCACCGCCATTTCCCCCCAGATTACTCACCTCTTGGGAGTCGTGGAGGTCGGTGCACGCAAGTCGTCACGCTCTTCTCTACTCGCTGCGACGGGTTGCTGAAAAAACATTCGAATCATGCGTCTTTCGCCTAGCACTCGGCCCAGTTCCCTGATCACGCAGTAGTTGAGAATGACGACAAGCAGGATGATCTGGAGCGCCCAGAAATGCGGCCACACGATTTCGGACAGTAGCTTCTCGTTGCCGGCGAGGATTCCTCCAGCCTCCCGGGTAAAGTCATAAAGTCGCTCCAGATAATGGATGAAGCTTGCGACAAAATAGTAGATGACCGTCTTCCAGGCGATGTTGTAGATCAACGGTTTCTCAGGAAAGCGATTGATTGGCGGCCAATGGTCGGCCAGCAAGACCGCCTTGCCAATGATCAGCGCGGCGAGCGCGATTTGCGCCGACGATGTGACCGGCAGCCCCGTGCCCTTTGCCATAAGGGCTCTGACCAAACCGACGATGTGCAGAGCGATCAAGAAGAAGAGGGTTGGTGGCAATACGGCCAGAAGTTCTTCCTTCAGCTTTTCGACAGCTTTGTTCACCGCAGTTACTCCTATGTCTTACCGGCGGTGCTGTATTCACTAACACAGTGATGGCCAGTTTTCGGCCAATACGCGCGGCATGTCGGCAGGTCGAGTCGACCCGTTACAAGGCTTAATCTACGAGGATGCGGACGTTACGCGACAAGCGCGAAATCTGTACCGCCACCAGACTTGCGCTTGCTGCCCCGTGAACATGAGGTGTACCTGCCCGGGCTTGCCAGGACGGGCAGCCCGAGGCGAATGCCGCGAGCCCACCTCTCGTACCGACTCCGGGGCTCGCGTTGGCCCGCGCCACCCGACAGTTCCGCCAGCATGAACTTCCGGAACACGGGTGGGCCGCTGGCACTCCTATGTTCCCACCCGCTTCACCTCGGGCGGGTTCCACGTGCCCGCACCAGGCGGCAGGATCGACGGCGGCTCGGCCTTCGGCCAATACAGGCGCATTACCAGGTAGATGGGGCCGTCCGGCGCGGGCAGCCAGTTCGACTCCTTGTCCTTGCCGGGCGAATCCTTCTGGACATAGAGCGTGAGCGAGCCGTCCGCGTTCTTCTTCATCGCTGGCAGCATCGGCGAGTTGATCAGGTAGCGGTCGATCGGGTTCTTGATCAGGAACTGGGTTTTGCCGTCGTACATCGTCACCGACCAGAAGGCGTTGACCGGCGGGAACTGGTCCTTGGCGAAGTTCAGCGTGTACTTGTGCTTGCTGCCGTCGAGCACTTCGCCGTTCGCCAGCGTCTTGGTGAGGGGATACATGGCTTCGACGGCATCGTTGCCATAGATGCCGCCCTTGGCGGCGGCGGCGCGCTTCAGCCAGTCGCCGTTGTAGAACGCGCGGTCGCCGAACAGCGAGCCGACCTTCCAGCCGTTGATGTCCTTTTGCCCGGCCTCCAGGTACTTCTCGATCTTGCTGTCGCCTTCCTTCATCGCCAGCAGGATGGCGGCCTTGTGCTCAAGCGAAAGGTCTTTGAAGTTGAACTTCTTGCCGGGGCCGATGCCGATGCTGGCGAGCTTGGCGCGGATCGCTGCTTCCTCGGGCCCGGCCGGCGCGAATTGCAGCGCAAAGTCCAGGTAATCGAAGAAGTTGGTCTTCACCATCTCCTTGTCGATTTTCGGGAAATCGATCGCCGGCGCTGCTGGAGGAGCCGGTTGCTTGAGATACGCCGACAGCGGCTGAACCTTGTAGCCCGCCTGCACCTTCTGGACGTTCGGCATGTCCTTGGCGTCGATGAGTTGCGTGCGGTACGCGGCGAGCGAGAAATCGGTGGTCGAACGGAACACCTTCTTGACGCCCTGCGGCGTCTCGCCCTTCCAGTTCGGGCCGACGACCAGGTAGTCGCCGGCGTCATTGCCGGTGGCGCGGCTGCCGATGTAGCCGTAGTTGAAGGTGTTGCCGTCGTTCAGCATCACCGAGTAGTAGCGGTTCTTGTCCACCGCCGGCACCGAGAGTACCAGCGGCTCGGCGCGCAGGTCCATCCACAGCAACGAGTAGGGCGTGTCGCTGTTGGGCGTGACGATTGCCGTGTCCTGGTAGGTGAACACGCGGGCCTCGTTGTGGATCTCGTTGAACGGTGCCTTGAACTGGCCCGAGTTCTTGTCGATCACGTATTCATACATGACCGCGTAGTTCATCACGATTGGCAGGCCGTAAATGAAACCTTCCTCGGCGATGGCCTTGACTTCCGCGATGCCGGGCGCCGGCACGCCGGCGGCCGCGTCCTTCTTCGCCGCTTGCGTGACGGGGTCGGCGGGCTTGTTGCAGCCGGCCAGCAGCGCGGCGGCCATGGCGACGCCCATGGCGCCACTGAGCAGTGCGCGTTTCAACATTGCGATTGCCCCCGCCAATGCGATGCCGAAAATTCGGGGAATATGGCCATTTGTCGTGTCCTCCATTAAGAGTCGATGAAATAGGTCGCCCATTGCGCGAGGGTTGGATCATATTCTAAGCTATACCCACCAACGCGCAAGTTGTGAAAACCTGACAATGAGGAGGCCCAATGCAAACGATTCCAAGCCATCGATTTTTCTCTGTCCTTACGATCGTGGCGAGCTTTCTGTCAAGAGCCCGTGGGCGAACTTCGTTTGCGGTCGTTCGGGCGTGGACTTGCGCATTCGCCGGAGCGCTGGGGATCGCTATTGCCTCCGCACCGGCCGCGGCGCAGGGCCATCCCGAACTGCAGGCCAACGCGCGGGCGGCCCTGAGCAGCCTCGAGACGCAAGATCCCCTCGCTGCCACGCTCGCAAAGCGCGCGGTCGCCGTCTTGGTGTTTCCGGAGGTAACGAAGGCGGGGTTCCTGATCGGCGGTGAATACGGCAACGGCATCATGTTCCGGGGCGAACGCTTCGCCGGGCACTATAATACCGCCGGCGTATCGTACGGACTGCAGGCGGGCGCGCAGACCTTCGGTTACGCGTTGTTCTTCATGAACGAGCGGGCGTTGCAGGCTTTGAATGCTGCGGGCGGTTTCCAGGTCGGCGTCGGCCCGAGTGTCGTCGTCCTCGATCAGGGCAAGGCCAAGTCACTCACATCGGAGATGCTGACCAGCGACGCCTATGCCTTCGTCTTCGGCCAGCAAGGACTGATGGCGGGCGTCGGTCTTGAGGGCACCAAGATCACCAAGCTTAATCAATAACAGCCGGCGTGGGTGGATTGACGTCGAAATGCCGAACACGGTAGCGGCAGCAGCACTTGTCGTGAGTCGTGGAGCAGGGGCGAGTCAGCAGGTGCGCCGCGGCTCTTTCCCACGAGTCACGGAGCCCTGCTCCAATGCTTGGCCAACACCCGTTCAAAGTTGATGAAAGCGATGTACGATTGCTTTCCAGCCATCCGATCGAATGGAGAAAAAAATGAAGAGTCTTGCGGTATCCCTGACTGCTGCCGTGCTCATGACTGCCGCTGCCAGCAGTGCCGTTGCCGTGGAATGCGCCGAAGGGGTCCGGCACGCCGGATGCGTTGGTCGCGAGGGCGCAGTGGAAGTGCGTAAGCCCGTCGCGGAGCCGGCGAGGGAAGTCGTGGTCGCACCAAAGAAAGAAGTCGTCGTTGCACCAACGAAAGAAGTTGTTGTCGCGCCCGAGAAAGAGGTGATCGCTGGCCCTTGCCGCATCATTGACGGAAGGCGAGTCTGCCGCTGAAATCGTCCTGGCGGCGCCGTGATGCAGTGCGCCACGACCGTCTCGCCTTGGTGCGCCTTTGCTGAACGCGGACAGCTGCGTCGGTAAAACATCTGTCCGCTGGGGTTTGAACCTTCTGGTCAGCCATTGGATTAGCAAACTGCCCTTGACCCGGGTGTTGTCGACCCGTGTCAAGGGCAGCTCCGCTAACGTCTTGTCGCTCTTCAGCGCCGCCAGAGCCCCCTGCGCCTTGAATGACGCTGTGTAGTTCCGCCTCGTCCTTCCCGGTAAGCTCTTCGGAGATCGTCGATGCTGGTTTTCGGGAGCGTGCGCTCAAGATCTCTCACGAAGCCTGGTTTCACCGGCGGCATGTCTGAAAAATGGATCTCCATGAGCACCGCTGATCGCAATTGTCCCGCTTCGGGGGAGTACGCGAAAAAGGGTGCCGCCCCCATGGAGAACCGCATGCATCTCACTCCCAGACAACTCGCCGCACGCTGGCAAGTTAGCTTGATCTAGCGTAAGGTCCGAGCGCACCGCAGCAAAGTACTTGTAGCGGCACGCCGGCATTCCACTGCGGGACCGGCGCGCAGATTCCTTCCGCTAGGCAGCGACAGCTTTCGTCCGCAGCGCAGGAACGGCTTGCCCGTCCCCAGCTGCTGGCCTGATCTTGAACCAGATTGCGTACAAGGCTGGCAGAAACACCAGGGTCAGAACCGTCCCGGCGAAGGTGCCACCGATCAAGGTATAGGCCAGCGTTCCCCAGAACACCGACTGGGTGAGCGGGATGAAGGCCAGCATGGCGGCGAGCGCGGTGAGGATGACCGGACGGGCACGTTGCACGGTGGCCTCGACGACGGCGACGAACGGCGCCAGGCCCTCCTTCTCGTTGTCGCGGATCTGCCCGATCAGGATCAGCGTGTTGCGCATCAGGATGCCGGACAGGGCGATCAGACCGACCAGCGCGTTGATGCCGAACGGCTGCTGGAACAGCAGCAGCGTAGGCACGACACCGATCAGTCCGAGCGGCGCGGTGGCGAATACCATCATCATCGCGGCGATCGAGCGCACCTGGAAGATGATGGTGATCAGGGTCAGCGCGATCATGATCGGGAAGACCGGCGCCAGGGCGCGATTGGCCTTGCCCGATTCCTCGATGGCACCGGCCATTTCGATCCGGTAGCCGGCCGGCAGCTTGGCGCTGATGGGCTGCAGATCCTTCAACACGGCGGTAGACACGTCCGGCGGCAGCAGGCCCTCGGCGATATCACCGCGCACGGTGATCGTCGGTGTGCGATCGCGACGGCGCAGAATGGGCTCTTCCATGCGGACATCCACCTTGCCGACCTGCGACAGCGGAATCTTTTGACCGGCCGCACCGACCAGCGTGAAATCGCCGATCGTACCCGGATCGAGCCGCGTGTTGCCGGCCGATCTGGCCGTGACCTGCACCGAACGGATGTCCTCGCGCACCTCGGTAATCGGGATGCCGCTCAACAGGAACTGCAACTGCTGGGCCACGTCGGCGGAGGAAAGGCCGAGGCTTTGCAGGCGATCCTGGTCGAGAGAAAAATGCAGTGCGGGCACGCGCTCGCCCCAGTCGGTATTGACGGTCCGCATCTGTGCCGAGGCCTGCATGACGCCACGCACCTCTGCCGCGATGTCGCGCAGCTTGTCCGGGTCCGGCCCCATGACGCGGAAGGCCACGGGAAACGGCGAAGGTGGGCCAAACACGATCTGGGTCACGCGCACCCGCGCCTCGGGCGCCAAGCCGTCGGCCGCCGCCTGGCGCAGTCTGACTTTGAGGGCTTCCCTTTCCTTGTCATCGCCCGCGAGGACCACGATTTTGGCGAACGACGGATCGGGCAATTCAGGTGACATCGCCAGGAAGAAGCGGGGCGCGCCCTGGCCGATGTAGGACGTCACGACCCTGGCCTCCTGTTGCTCTGCCAGCCAGGCTTCGACCTTGGCAGTCGCGGCGCTGGTTTGCGCGATCGAGGTGCCATACGGCATCTGTACCTCGACCAGCACTTCCGGCCGGTCGGAGGTCGGAAAAAACTGCTTGTTGACCACGCCCATGCCGAGGAGCGCGACCATGAAGGCGCCGATCACGCTCGCCGCGACCAGCCATTTGCGCCGGATCACCCAGCCCAGCAGCCGGCGGAAGCGCTCGTAGTTCGGCGTGGCGTAGATGACCCCGTGCCCGCCCGCGTGCTTCTCGCCCAAGTCAGTCGCCGGGCCGCCCCAAGACTGACTTGCTCCCCCCGGGGGGTGGCTCGGGTGCTTGTCCCGATCCGGGGGCGCAGCCAATTCCGGCAGCAGCTTCACCCCGAGGTAGGGCGTGAACACGACGGCAACGATCCACGAGGCGATCAGGGCCGAGCCGACGATCCAGAACATGTTGCTGGTGTACTCGCCGGCGGTCGACCTGGCGAAGCCGTTGGGCATGAAGCCGATCGCCGTTACCAGGGTGCCGGCCAGCATCGGTGCGGCGGTGTGGCTCCAGGCATAGGCCGCGGCGCGGATGCGGCCGTAGCCTTCCTCCATCTTCACCACCATCATCTCGATGGCGATGATCGCGTCGTCGACCAAGAGTCCGAGGGCCAGGATCAACGAGCCCAGCGTGATGCGGTCGAAATTCTTGCCGGTCGCCGCCATGATGATGAAGACCGCGGCCAGGGTCAGCGGAACTGCAGCCGCAACCACGACGCCGGCGCGCCAGCCCATGCTGAGAAAACCGACCAGGATCACCACGCCGAGAGCAACCAGGAACTTGACCATGAACTCGCCGACGGCCGACTGGATATTGACCGACTGGTCCGTGACCTTGGACAGGCTCATGCCGAGCGGCATTTCGGCGTTGATCGTCGCCGCTTCCACTTCCAGCGCCTTGCCCAGATCGAGGCCGTTCCAACCCTCGCGCATGACCACGCCGAGCAGCAAGGTCGGTTCGCCGTTATTGCGGATCAGGAAGGTGGCCGGATCTTCATAGCCGCGCTTGACTTCGGCGATGTCGCCGAGCTTCAGCGTCCGGCCGCGCGCCACGACCGGCGT
>JAKOZI010000152.1 GCA_029780075.1 Pseudomonadota bacterium | reverse complement strand
GGACGGTCGGCCTGCAAGCTGGGCGACTACGGTCGGCGAGCAACGACAACACAACATTCACGTAGGCAACAACAAGGATGAGGCTGCCTTCGTCGCCATCCGGAAAGAAAGGGACTCCGGGTTGGACATGCCGACTTTGATCTGGCCCTCGATCCAGGTCAACATTCGAGCCGGAGAATTGCCACCCGCAGAAAGCAATGGTATGAATTATTTTAAAATCCCTGTCAATGCGATTTGAAATCGCGAAGTTTGGTGATGAACCATCGATGACATTGCTATTGCCATGGATCAAACGCTTGGCCATCCACCGTGCCACCCAGGGCACACACACCGACAAGGCAATCAATTAAGGACAAGAGTTATGCAAGCCAACATAGGGTCTTCAGACCGCATCATTCGTATATCGATTGGCGTGGCGCTGATTGGAGCTTCATTAGCCGGATTGATCGGAGCATGGGGCTGGGTTGGTGTTGTCCCCTTGGCCACGGGCGTGTTTCGGTTTTGCCCGGCCTATTTGCCGTTTGGCATGGGCACCTGCAAGACGGCTAACAAGTGAACCATCCATCCGGAGAAAATGATGAATGCCTCAACGACAAGTTATCAAGACCTGACCCGTGCAGTTTCAAAAAACCTTGCAACGCTACGCGCCGACATTCCGGAGGTAATGAAAGGTTTCAATGAATTGGCTCGTGCCGCAACCCAGAATGGTGCCCTGGACAAGAAAACCAAAGAGCTGATCGCTCTCGCTCTGGGAGTCGCCGCGCATTGCGATGCCTGCATCGGGTTTCACACGCAGGCCCTGGTGAAGCTTGGTGCCACAAAGGCCGAGCTGGAAGAGGCGCTGGGAATGGCCGTCTATATGGGAGGTGGTCCCTCCTTGATGTATTCAGCGAATGCGGTGGCGGCATTCGATGAGTTCGTCGGCATCCAGGCGGCTAAATAAACGCTGGTGTAATGTTAGGCGCTTTCTGGGAATCTGCGGCCCTCGCTTTCTCGCGCGCCATTTCTCCCAGGAGGAGACCATGAAATTTCTTGCCGTTAGTCTCCATTCGCACCGTCAGACACGCCAGTGGATGAGTGGGTGTGGCTGGCGTTATCCATGGCTCGTCGGCTTACTGCTCTCGGGCGCCGCCATGGCCCAGGATCAGCGCCAACTGGTCACTCTGCCGCCGCCAGCCCAGGAAGTCTTGCGTCAGGAGATGCTCGACAACCTGCTGGTGATCAATGAGATTCTCACGCTCGTCGGGGGCGGCAAGCTCAAGGATGCTGGCAATCTGGCCGAGCAGAAACTTGGTCTTTCCGCGCAAGGCAAACACCGGGACAAGCCTTTCGATGCCCGCCCGGGGCCTCACATGCCAACGGCGATGCATGCTTTGGCCATCGACGGCCACCGTGCCGCCAGCGAATTCGCCCAGGCGGCACAAACGGGAAACCGCGAGCGGACCATGGCACTCCTGCCCAACCTGACAAGCGCCTGTGTGAGCTGCCATTTCTCCTATCGAAGCCGATGATCGCCGGGCAGTACCACCCCTTCTGGACTGAATCCGGCAAACGGCACATGCTTTGGGCGGTGGCTATCGGTCTGACGTGGTTTGCCATCCGGCCCGCATCATGCGGCGCTGGCTGAAAGCAGGGATCGTGGACCGACAGCAACCACCCACGCTCATCGCGGGTGGAACCTGATGGGAAAGGATTTCAATGAGTCAAGAAATGGCATGGAGCAATCGCTACCGGGAGGCCGGCGAACAGTATCTTTTTGGCACTGAACCGAACGAGTTTCTCGCGCATCGAGTGGCCCTCCTGCAGAACGGTCGGACTGCGGTGTCGGTTGCCGATGGCGAAGGCAGGAACTCGGTCTGGCTCGCCGAGCAGGGCCTGGAAGTCACCGCGATCGAATTCTCGGCGGTCGCCATTGAAAAGGCCAGGCGGCTCGCGGCCGGACGCCGCGCCGCGGTCCGCTTCGTACTCGCCGACATGCTTGCGCCGGACTGGCCGCCGCTGGAACTGCACGGTGCTTTTGACTGGGTGGTCGCCATCTTCATTCAGTTCACCGGCCCCAAGGAAAGGGAACGACAGTTCGCGGTATTGAAGTTGCTTGCGCAGGCGGGTGGACGCATCCTGCTGCAGGGCTACACACCCAAGCAACTCGACTATGGGACCGGGGGGCCGTCAGCTGTCGAAAACCTCTACACGCAAGAACTGCTACGAGCAGCTTTCGCCGACTGGAAAATCGAGGAACTCGTGGAATACGAGGATCACATTGCGGAGGGAATGGGCCACCAGGGGCGTTCGGCGCTGATTGGCCTTATCGCGCGAAAGCCCTGATTCTTTTTGATCCAATGCTCCCTCTGGCAAGCTTACTTGCTGCCTGGCAAAGCATACGGTGCAATCACGCTGGCCTGCATGCGATAGGCTGAGCGACCCCACGAGCTGTCACCGGCGGAAACTTTCAGGAGACCGCTGACCCATATCGCGTCCATGGTTTGCACGTCCTTGATGGGCTTGTCGGAGACCACGTAGATGATCTGGTTGGCAGGCGGTGGCGGAACGTGAATGCAGGCGCCGAAGTAGGGCACGAGCAGCAACTCACGCACTTCGCCCTTGACGCGTTCAAGGGGAATGGCAAAGCCCGCGATGCGGATCGCTGCGCCGTTGAGCGACGGCTCGGTGGGTGCGTTGGCCCAGGCGTCGCGCATGCGGGCGAGCGCGTCCATGGCACGCGGATCGGCATCCTGCATTTTCGCCAGGTCGAAGCCCTTGAAGGCATCCGCTGGGTTCCAGTTGGGTGGCATGAGTTGCTCCCAGGTGACTTCACGGAAATTCGCTGTCGGCGTGGTGGCTGCCTTGGTGAGACGTTCGCCCACCTGGTACGGCACACGTGGCGGCTCGGCCAGCAGTGCTGCCGAGCCGGCAACGAGCAGCAAGAAAGCGAGAGGTTGAAAAGCGCGCATGGTTCAGGTCCTTGGGGTAAGTCCATCGATCAGTGAAAGGCGATAGGCGCGCAAACCCGGCAGCAGGCTGGCCACACTGCCGGCGAGCAGGATCCAGCCCAGCAGCTTCGCCAGGGAAACCAGATCGTCGCGACTCAGGCTCAGGCCATTGAGCGCGATGCCATAATGGGTTTCAATCCAGGGAGTGCCAAAGAACAGCAGTGCTCCCAGCAAAGCTACGCCGGACAGAATTCCACCGACGGTGACCGAAACGCCCTCCAGGGCAAGCAGCACCAGCAGTTCTCGCGGACGTGCGCCAACGGAACGCAGGATCGCCAATTCGCGCCGGCGAGCATCCAGGCTGGCGAGGATCACGGCCACCAGGCCTCCCAGCCCCACCAGGGCGACCAGCCACGAAACCAGCAGCAGCGCCTGCTCACCCTGCCCGACGACTTCCCAGAGCTGATCGAGCGTCACGCCGGGCAGCACGCCCATCAGTGGTTCCTCGACATCATCCGCGATGGCCCGCTGCATGGCAAAGACATCGCCACGCTGTTTCAGGCCGACGAGTTGGGCGGTAATGGTCCTGGGCGTGAGATCGAACTTCCTGACCAGTTCGGACGGAATTGAAAAGCCTGGCACCGGGGCGCCACCCTGCCAATCGAGGTGAACAGCCTCCATGCCGGCCAGGCTGATGTGTACGGTGCGATCCACAGGCGTGCCGGTGGGCGCCAGTATCCCGACGACAAGGAAAGGCTTGTCGCCATGGGCGGCACCTTCCAGCGCGCCGCTGCCATGCGTCAGGACGATCTTTTGTCCGAGGCGATAGCCCAGTCGCCTGGCCACCTCGGCGCCAAGAACCGCGTCGAAGACGCCTTCGAAAGGCTTACCTGCCTGCAAACGCAGGAGTTGCCGATCACCGTAGCGAAAGTGCGTGAAGTAGTCGAGGGAGGTGCCGAGAACCGGAAAACCATGATGCGAGTCGCCCAGCGAGAGCGGGATGCTCCAGGCCACGGCGGGATGTCGGGAGATCCTTTGCGCCGACGTCCAGCGCATGTTCTGGCTCGCTTCGCCGATGCGGAAAACCGCATACAGCATCAACTGGACTGGACTGGAGCGCGCACCGACCACCAGATCCGTGCCGGAAACCGACTGCGAGAAACTCTCGAGGACATCGTGGCGGAGGCGCTCGACGCCGACCAGCAAAGTCGTGGCGAGGGCGATGGAGAGCAGCGTGAAGCTCAGTGTGTAGCGCCGATTCCAGGCACTGCGCAACGCGAGCGCGATCAGATAGCGCATGGGACACCTCCGGCGGCGGTACGGTTGAGCAGTGGCAAAGCCAGATCGCGAGGGAAATGGTGCGCCAGGCGGCGGTCGTGACTGACGAACAGTACGGTCGAACCGGCAGCATTCGCCTCATGCAGGAGCAAATCGAGAAAGGCTTCCTGTCGCTCGGCATCGAGAGCGGAAGTGGGTTCGTCGGCAATCAGCAGTTCGGGATGCCCGATCAGGGCGCGTGCTGCCGCCACACGCTGTTGCTGTCCGACCGACAGATCGGTAGCCGGGCGTCGCCACAAGTCGCGGGCCAGATCGAGATGGCTCAGCAAACGTTCCGCTTCGCCGCGTAGCGAGGCGCCGCCTGCCTGCGCCTGCTCGCGTCGCCGTGCCGAGAAACGGCAGGGCAGGAGAACGTTGTCGATCACCGGCAGATACGGTACGAGATTGAACTGCTGGAAGACGAAGCCGATGTGGTCGGCGCGCAGCCGATCGCGCTGCGTCGACCGCAGGCACCCCAGATCCTGGCCCAGGAGTTCGATGCTTCCGTTTCCGGGCGTCAGCACGCCACCGATCAGGCTCAGCAGGGTGCTCTTGCCGCAGCCGCTCGGTCCATGCAGGAAGGCGTGCTCGCCGCGCCGCAGGCGTAACTCGGGCAGATCCAGGCAAACGGCGCTCTGGCGAGGCCAGCGGAAGACCAGATCGGTGATGGCGACGACCGTTTCGCTTTTCATGACCGGGCTACCAGTTCAATGTGCTGGCCTGGGGTGACAGCTTGGCCGCGGATTGTCGTTTGGCGGTCACCACTTGCGCCCGGATTTGCCGGTAGCCGGGGAAGGCGGTAAAGAGTCTCACTTCCAGGCCCTGCAGCGCTGCAGGCTGGGCGCAATGGAAGGTGAATTCGCCATCCAGGTCGGCGTGCTCATGGCCAGTACCCGCTCGATGGTCGCCCTGCGCGGCCTTCGCTGCAGTCCTGGCGACAGGGGCTTCGCCGAGTAGTGCGGGGTCGAGGACCGCCGACTCCAGCTTTACATTCACGAGCCGGCAGCCAGCGGCTGGAGTGGGCAGGAACAGCTTGTCAGCCTGACGTAGCTGGTTCGCCATGCGGCGTACCATGTCCAGTTCCTTGTTGCCTTTGGGTACCCGCTCGAATCCCAGAAGACTGTCCAGTGGTGATTCGAGCGCGATGCGCAAGGTATCATTCTCAACGCCGACGCTGAGTTCGGCAACCCCGTGAACATGGGCTTTTTCAGCGTGCGCGACGGGATTGACGATGGTCAGGGCGGCGGCAAGTGCAAGAAGGGTGCGAGAGAGCATGGGAGATCCTTGTGATGGAGTGATGCGCAAAACATCAGATGGTCGACAATGAATGGTCAGATGCATCAGGGTTGCAAGAAAACCAAAGCGTCTGGTTGGTGACGACCGGCGCCGTTGACGCCAGCGAACCGTTTCAACCCAAGCCAGTCCTCGAGGTAGGTGAACGCCTTGTTTTTCCCGGCTGCGCCCTGGCATTTCCAGACTGTAGCTGCACCAGCGGCAACCAGCCGACTTCGAGGTCGGCAGTACGTGCACGGGCGATCAGGCTTGGCCGGGCTTCGATGTGATGTGGATCCTGCAGAGCGTTGGTCGCCGTGTAAACCTTGACCTTGTCACTCCCAAGTTCTTCGATCAATGCTCCCCATTCGGGTACGCTGGCGAAAACGTTCAACACGGCAAGCGCCGGTGCCGAAAAGGCGGCAATGAGCAGCGCCGCCAGGAGTTGTAGGAGACGATTCATGTGATGCCTTTCAATTTTCTCAGTATTTGTGCGCGCCGTGCGCACCCAGGGTCAGGATGTACTGCAGAAAAACCTGATTATCGGTGAGGTCAGGCAGGAGCTTGCTCTGCTGCACCTGCAGGCGGAAGCGGCCGAACTCTGAAGGTGTGTAATCGAGCATCAGTGCGTAACGCTGCGGATTGAATCCTGAGGAGTCCAGGTAGGCGGCATTCGTGCCGTAGCCGACGGTGCCGGGGTCAAGCCGGTCATGGCGGGCGCCGACGCGCCACTCCGGCATGAACTGGTAGACCCCCTGCAGATACCCGCCGCTCTGTCGAGACGAGTAGCTGGATGCGTTGGTCAGACCGAGCGCGCCGTCGCGATCGTAGGTGAGGTTGCCACTTTCCTTGCGCCAGAAGTACTCGCCCTGCAGCTTGAAATGGGTGTTCTGCGCATTGCCGTTGGGTGCGTACTTCCATACGAAATCGGCGATCGCCAAATTGCTCCTGCCCCTGAAAGACAATTGCGAATCGACGCCGGTCGTGTCTACTTGCACGTACTCGCGATCCTGAGGCTTCAGGCCAAGGTAAGACAGGCCGGCGCGCCAACTGTGGTTGGTCCCGATATCACCGCCAGCGTGCGCGTAGAGAGCAAAATTGCCGACGCCGTTGCGATTGCGCTCAGTGCCCGGAAAGCTTGCGCCATCGCCGATCTCGGCACCCAGTTCGAGGTAGGTGTCGGTCGGCGCCCCCATTTCAGTTGCAAGCCATCACTGCGGAACTGGCTACCAAGAAACGCCTGGTACGGTAGCGGCGCATTGTAGAAATCCCAGTCATGCTGGTGCTGGTCATTGAGGTAACCGATGCTCGACAGAAAGCGTCCGAACTTCGGCCTGAGTCCACCGGGAAGGGCGGTCAACACCCCATACGCTTCTTCGACTTCGACGCTATTGTCAGGAGAGAGCGACAGAATCAGGTTGGCGTAGTTCTTGTCGTCGACATTGGCGCTGAATCCCAACTCCGACTCGGCGATGCTGAATCCGCGCTTGGCTGGCGCGATGTCGCCGCTCGGTACGAAGCCGTTGATTACATATTTGTTGGGATCTTGCGAGAGGTTGGCATAGACACCCTGCAGCACCGCATAGATGGCAGGATTGAAGGCGCTGGCCGAAGTCGGTTCGGTGGCAATCGGCGCTCCGTATTGCGCTGGCCTCGACCTGTGCCGCAGTTTTTTCGGACGGTAGTCATCATGGTCTGAAATTTAAGCTAAACCAGGATCAAATGCAACATTGTTGCAAATGCATCATCTTCGACCAAACGAGTAACTCAATAACGTCACTCGGAAACTCCAGAGCGTTTGTGATGGCGTACTAAAGAAGGATCCCCAGCCTGGATTCCGGATCACGCAGCCGATTGAACACCATCACCCGCAACAGGCGTTCAGCAGCCAGGTGTCGCCGACCGACAGTGCTGGCGCAAAGACGACATCGCCGGGTTGCCCCGGGTCATTCGGCTCACGAAAAGTGACCACCAACATCCGGACTATCCATCCGCCGAGCTGCGACCCTTGGCCAGCTGTTGCCCGAGAGGCCCAGGCGAGTCGCCAGGTCGCCGGCGGCATCCAGCAAGGTTGCCCGGCGCGAGACTATTCCCGGCCAGGCAAGCGGATCGGGCACCCAGAAAAACGCATACGGATTCCATCTCAGTGTGCCGTATATTTCCATTCGCACCGTTGGACGTGCCGACGCGGTCCGCGCGTGGAAGCCATGCGTGTCGGCCACTACCAAAGTGTTTGCGGGCACAGCGACCTGGATCGCTGGCCCGAGACCTAGCCGGTCGAGGTCTTCCGGTGTCGCCCGAAATGAGCCGCGTGCATGGTAGATGTTCGTGGCGGAAGCAGCCGCCAGCGACTGCGCATATTCCCAAGCCAGCCGCTTCTCGTCTAGCCGGTGCGATCCTGGAATATAGGACAGGGGTCCGTCGTCCTCGCCGACATCCTGCAGGAATAGCCACGCCTTGGCAATCGAGTGGAAGGTATCAATGTGCAGCGCCGTTTGCGGATCCTGTGTGCCGCGATCAGGATCAACGATGATGATCTGTAGATACATCAGTGGGGTCACGTCGTGCGAAGCGACATAACGCATCAGTTGATCGAGACGTGGATCGTTCGCCGCGGCTACACAATGGGGCAGTTGGCATGCATCCACCGGATCGAGGGTGACGCGCCGGGTGACCGCCCGGCCTTGGCACATTTCCCGCGCTTCAGACACATGAGCAAGTGCCTCGTCTCTAACCCGGGCGAAAACGTCAGGCGGCAGGAAGTCGTGTTTGATGACGAGACCATGACGTGCATAAGCTTCGAGATCTTCCGCTGAAAGGTAATGCGCCAGACGCCTACGGCGAGACCAGGCCAGGCGGTCTGCCAGCGTGATGCGGTATCGATGCAGACCCCAGCGATTGAGCCGCGGTGACCCTATGATGGGGTTGTCCACGAAGGACTTCTCCCGGCTGGCCACCGAGAGCAGGTGCAGGGGCATCTTAAGAAAGTCAATCGGTTTCATGCTAATCAGGGGCCAAAACCATTCAATCCTCCTTGGACGTGCCCTGCCGGCCAACGCGTACCGGTCATGGGTCGAGCAGTCACAATTCGGGAACTCCTGCCGCTCGGCTCTATTAGGCACCAGCCATGGTATGGGGTCGATTTTACAGGCACCTGTTCGTCGTGGGGCGGGCTGCGCGGTGACGACCGTACGCCCTCGTCCGTCAGTCGTCAAGGGCACACGGAACACAACATCTCATCAGGACCACACAGTGACCTGCCAAGGAACCGCTTCGATTGCCGTCACCACACCCAGGCATTACGTTGTAGTCATGTGTAATAAAACGGAGATTTGCCCTGTCGACGAGACTCACCAGCAAAGGACAAGTCACCATTCCCAAGCAGATTCGCGATGCTCTCAATCCGGCACCGGGCGGCACTGTAGACTTTGCCGTCAATCGCGATGGCGATATGGTGATCCACAAGTGTGGCGCTTGTTCGAGCCGTTAGCCCGACCGTATCGATGCGGCTTGGGGCAAGGCTGACTTAAAGTGGCGAACCGTCGACTTGATGGTTCTGCTGCGCGACCAGGGCTGATGCTGCTGGTCGACATTCTGGAGGTCGATCCAGAATGGGCTGACTGGTCGACTCATTCTCCGTGAATGCGGTCGTGAAGACCGAATCCTGCGATGAGGCTTACGCGAAGATCATATTTCCGCGCGATCAAACGGAACAGATGGTCATCGAGAACTTGAGCGGGTGGGCAAGCAAGATGCTGGCGTCTCTGGAGCCGTCATACCACTAACGGCGATCCAGAAGACGACAACCCAGCCGAATTTACTGATCTCAGGCGTTACTGATTACTGCTTGCGCCGACGTGAACCTGCCAGACCGGCGAGGCCAAGGCCGAGAAGGGCGAGCGCGCCGGGTTCGGGAACGGGCGCGACCGAAACCGCAATCGTTCCGTCTGGATAGCCTGCAGGCACTGTAATGGCCTCAAATTTCAACACAGCGCCCGGGGCTAGCGAGATCAACGCGTTTGCAAATTTCCCGCTGTTGTAAGCCAAATCAGGGTCCGCCTGAAAGGACGCCGGCGGATTCGGGGCCAGGATCGTCCCGGTATAGAGGTCGTTGATGTAGTAATTGTATTCATCGCCCCAAACGTAGAGGTCGGTCACCTTGACAGTCTTGCCAACCGAGGTGGTGTAAGTGTTGGCGAAGAAAAAGGGCGCAGTGGCAAATTTGTCCTGGATGTCCCATCCGACCAAGGTGTCGAGATCGATGAGCGCTGCGGAGGAGGGAGCAGAGGCGAACAACGCGACAGCGGTGGCAGCAGCAGAGAGGAGCTTTTTCATGGAGAGGGTCCTTTAATAGTGTATAGAGGGAAGGTCGCACTAATCGCCCGGTATTGTGGGGCATCGACGAAAAGTGGCAAACCACATGAGTGTTATAAGCAAAACGTGTGCCAACGACCTGTTATCTAATCTTTACAATGGCTTGCAAATCCAATAAGATCGGCATCCAGAATGCTGTAAAATTTTTCGACACGTTCGAGGTCCGCCGCTGATTGCTTGTCGGCGTATTCGCAGGCTCAGATTTGGGGGCTGTTGATGGAGCGGTCTGCACGGCGTTATATGGCAGCTACCCCAACCCCCTGTGGGCCTTCCCGGCTCCGACGATTTTTCCAGTCCGCACAGTATATGAGCCTGTCCACGGATACTGATGAAGTACTATTCTTCTGGCACCGTCCAGACACTGCTGATCGACTTCCTGCAAGCCGCAAGTAGCCACCTCGATCAGAAATTTATGGGCAGCCATCTCTATGGCAAAGTCGTAAAGTCGCTCTTGACCGATTGAACTGTTGTGAGAACTTGAGCGCTTTGCTGCCCCACAGATCACGAACAAGTTGAGAAAGCTGCCACCTTCATGAATGCGAACCGAGATCCGCATCCCGACAAGGTTGGAGAAGCGCTGAACGCCCAGCGCTTCCAGATGATCAAGGACATCGCCCGCGAACTAAAGGGCGACGTTGTCTTTCCGACCTGCTTCGACACCGCCTGTCGTCTGCGTCAGGAACTGCAGAATCCAGACCTGCCGATTTCACGTATCAGCAGCATTGTCAGCCTCGAACCTCTGGTTGCCGCCAAACTGATGCAGTTGGCCAATTCCGCCCTCTACAGGGCCCGTGGCATGCCGGCGCTGGATCTCAAGGCCGCGATCAGCCGGCTGGGTGTCGATCTGGTACGCATCACCGCACTGGCCATTGCCATGCGCCAGCTTATGCGATCCAGGGAGATGGCGGTCTTCAGTGACATTACCTTGGCCCTCTGGAAGCATTCCCTGAAGACTGCGGTAGCGGCGCGCATTCTGGCGCGCACGCACACAAGGATCAACCCGGACGAAGCCCTGCTGGCGGGTCTGGTCCACGATCTCGGTGCCTTCTACATGCTCTACCGGGCAGCCCAGTACTTGGAATTGCTCATTCGCCCGGACACCGTGAAGTTCCTCATCATGCAGTGGCATGAAAGCATCGGGGTGACGCTGCTCAGCGCCTTGGGTATGCCTGAGGAGATCGTCATCGCCACAATAGATCACGACCAGCCGCGGGCAGTACCAGAAACGGTTCGAAGGTTGGCAGACCTCGTCTACATTGGCAATATCCTCGCCGGTACCCATTTCGAATGGCTTCATCAGGACTTTGACCCCGATGCCGGCGAAATCGGAGTCGTTCGCAAGCGCTTTGCCGACATCCTGCCGGAGATGGAGTCTGATGCACAGGAAATGCAAGCGGTACTTGCTTAACTGATTCGACGCAATCCGTTGGATCTGGCCTGTCAGATCAAGGAACTGATTGCTCAAGTCCGGCGGAGGAGCTTGCACGCCCTGGCGGCGCAGGCAGGCGTTGCAGGCTGTGGGCGAAACACTCGCCTTCAGCGAGGGCCTTGTCCGACAGTTCCTGCGCACGGCCGCGCTCGGAGTAGCGATGTGGGCGGCGCGCGCATGCCGACAATCTCCTAGCAGCTGATGCCCGATGGTACCGTGGTCGCGGTGAGGGCCAGGATGTGCTCCGGCGCTCCCGGCAGCTTGATGAATGCCCCCGGCAGCGCGGCTGGCCGCTAACCGCCAACGATCGGGTGGGCTATCGAAAACGGGCCGCCAATGTGCAGCCGTGCAGGATTGCCGACCGGCGCGGGCTGCTGCGCGTACGCGAGGCCGGCGCAAAAGCAGCCGGCGACGGAGAACACCCCGTACAAGGCCAACAAGTGGGCGTGCTCAGTCGTTCTTCATCTCTTCAGCTTTTTGCCGCATCGTCATCCTGGGCGCGATCAGATCGAGCCTGGGACAAGGCGCCCCGGGATCGTTGATGATGACCATATGCCCTTTGGGCACCCTTTTCTGAACTTCGGCGTCCAGCAGGAGGGTGTCCATGCGAACGGGCGGGGCACTCCCCTGCCATACCAGTTCGTTGGCCGACGTGTAGATCAGATAGCACGCCGAAGAAGCTGAGGTGGAAACGGCGAATGCCAGTAAAGCGAAGATCGTTTTCATGATCAGACCTCCTGATAGTCCTGTGTGCCCATTCTAGCGCGCTTGCCGGCGGCTTTATCATGGATTCGCAGATGGCTGTCGGCGATGTCTGCTGAAAACTGTCGGGGGATATGCGCCGCACCCGGGCGAGACGCCATGTCATCACCCCCGTGGCGTTGTGCTGCGCAGATTCGACGGTGGCCACCCGCTCAGTCGCGATAGGTGATGCGATAGATCGCACCGGCGTGGTCGTCGGAGACCAGCAGCGAGCCGTCGGGGAGCACCAGGACGTCGGCGGGGCGTCCCCAGGCGCTCTCGCCATTCAGCCAGCCGCTGGCGAAGGGTTCGTAGGCGATGACCTTGCTGCCTTGCAGGCGCACCAGCGTCACCCGGTAGCCGATCTTCCGGGAGCGGTTCCACGATCCATGCTCGGCGATGAAGATCTGGTTCCGATAGTGCGGCGGGAACATCGTCCCGGTGTAGAAGCGCATCCCCAGCGCGGCGGCGTGGGGCGCGAGTTTCTGCGCCGGCGCGGCAAACTCCCGGCAGGCGTGCCTGGCGCCGTATTCCGGATCGGGCAGATCGCCGGCGTGGCAATACGGAAAGCCGAAATGCATGCCGGCGCGGGGCGCATGGTTGAGTTCGTCCGGCGGCAGGTCGTCGCCGAGCAGGTCGCGGCCGTTGTCGGTAAACCAGAGTTCCCCGGTCTGCGGCTGCCAGTCGAAGCCGACCGTATTGCGCACCCCCAGGGCATAGACTTCGCTGCCGCTGCCATCGGCATGCATGCGCAGGATATTGGCGTAACGCTGCCGATCGGGCTCGCAGATGTTGCAGGGCGCGCCGACCGGCACGTAGAGTTTGCCGTCCGGGCCGAAGGCGATGAATTTCCATCCATGATGCGTCTCGGCGGGCAGCCGGTCGGTGACCAGCACGGCTGTTGGTGGCTGCGCCTGGTGTCGCTCGATATCGTCGTAGCGCAGGATGCGGCTCACCGCCGAGACGTAGAGACTGCCGTCCTTGTAGGCCACGCCGACCGGGCGCTGCAGGCCGCTGGCGACGACGCGCACGGCCTGTGCCTTGAAGCCGGCGTCGAAGCGCACCGCATGAACCTTTCCGGCCTGCATCGAGCCGACGAAAAGCGTGCCGCCGTTGCCGTCGTGGTGGCTGAGCGCCATCTGCCGGGCGTTGTCGACGCGCGCCCAGAGCTTGATGGAGAAACCCGGCGGCAAGCTGATGCGATCCAGCGGCAATTCGACTGCCGCCACGTGCATCGAGATCAGCGCCAGAACCAGTCCATGGCGGATCGTGATGCTGCGCATGTTGACTCCTCCCGGGGGTTGAAGCGGCAATGCGAGTATCCCCGTGCCGAAGCCTGGCCGCAAGGACCGGAACTCGCCTTGCCATACCGGCCATCGCCACCGCAGGCGGTGGCGTCGATTCAGGGTAACCGACGAGCAGTCCGGGTTGGCTTGCCAGGCGGCCCTTGCGCACTGCCTGCCTCAGTCGACCCGACAAGTTGGGTATTACTTCATTGCCAAGAATATTGCATGATGTCTGGCGCTTTTTGAACGCCACCCGGGCACTTGCCCAGAAAGGAAAACTGAATGAACCCCTCGAAGAAGATCTGTTTGAGTCTTGCGGTGACAGCCCTGCTCGCCGCACCGAGTGCTTTTGCCTACAACGAGTTCAATGCCCGGATGGATTGCTTGAGCAAGGTGGTTCATTGGGGCTCGTCCTATTCAAATCCCGAGGACGTTCGTGCCGACGAAACCGGTCACCATTCATTCAACGTCAGCGGAAGAGTGAAAGATCGGGATAACCGTAACCATCGCTTCGATTGCCGGATTGATCACAAGGAGATCGTCAGCTGGAATGTTGGCTCGGATGACTCGGATTCCGACAGGAAAAAGGACAAGAGGAACAAGGCGCTGATGATCGGCGCCGGGGTTGTCGGACTTGCGGCCTTGGCCGCCGTGATCGCCAGCAGCAATAGTGGCAATGACCAGTCGCATGCAGAAAGCCGTACCGTCTACAACACCGGCAAGGCCAATCCCTTTGACGACATGCGTTACTTGCGGAGCGAGTGCCGGAACGTGGTTCGCCAACACCTGGTTCATGATCACGGCTCGGTAGACGATCTTGATCTGGAACAGGTGAATCTGAACGGCCGGACGCTGAGCGGCGATGGCCGCGTTTCCTTCGAAACAGGTGGCGCGCGAAATCTGACCTATACGTGCAACTTTGATCGTGGCGGCAACATTGTCGATGGCCATTACAGCTATCACGGTCGCATGTAGGTCGTCGGGTTGGCGTCGTCAGGGCGAACCAGGTGCTCCGGTTGATGGCAGTCGAAAAGCGGGCAGTCTCCTGGACGCAGTGCGGCGGGCGCCGGCGCGGCCAATGCCCCGCCGTGAGAGGTGACCGGTGAGCACCAATCGGCGGGTCGAAGCTAGCTTGCGCCGCGCGACCCGGCCAACGCCGTGAACACCCCGAGGCCAATGAACGCGCTGCCACCCAGCCACCGACCAGTGAGGCGAACGCCACGCGCGCGCGCCAGCGCCGGCGCGACTGCGCCGGCGGCCAGCGCATAGGCGCTGTCGGTGAGCGCGGCGATGGCGACGAAGAGCGCACCGAGCGCCATGCTCTGATACACCGGGGGCACTTCCGGACTCAGGAACTGCGGCAGGAACGCGGCAAAGAACACCGTGGTCTTGGGGTTGAGCAGGGCGACGACGAAGCCGTCGCGGAAGATGCGCCACCGCGCCGCCGCTGCCGGCGTGGGCGCCGACAGCTCGGCCGGTGGCGTGCGCAGCATCTGCACGCCCAGGTAAACCAGATAGAGCGCGCCGGCATACTTGACGATCGTGAACGCCAGCGAGGAGACCGCAAACAGGGCCGCGAGACCGACCGACGCGGCCAGGGCGTTGCCCAGGTTACCGAGCGCGACGCTGGCTACCGACACCAGTCCCGAACGGCGGCCCTCGACGATGCTGCGGGTCACGATGTAGAACACGCCCGGCCCTGGGGTGAGCGCCAGCACCAGGCTGGCCAGCACGAAGGCGGAGAACAGCGGCCACGGTGGGAAGAGATTGATCATGTGCGCAACCCTTGAGAGGTACGGCGAATGGCGTTTGCTCGGCGCGCCGAAAGCGCTCGGTTTGGGCGCTGGCTCATCGCGGCGCTTAAACCGTGCGGGATGCGACCGTCGGCTTGGCGGTCGTCGCCGCGATTGTACGGCCGATCAGCCGAAAGTCCAGGGTTTGGCCCGCCGTCGCGCCTGAACGGAGGGTAAAGGCATTACCTGGGTCTGGAACGGGTTGCGGCGGTGTTCACCCGCTCAAGGATCTTCGTCCCGTCGTCGCTTGTAGCCAGGAAGTCGGCATTTTTCGAGTGGCGTCGGTTGCAGGTGTCGGCGAAACCCTTGATGAAGAAATAGTGGCTTGCGGACTACGCGCGGGCTGGACTGGAACGGCCATCCCGCAGCCCCATCCGGCTTGCCCTTGCGCAACCCGATCAAGCTCCGCTATAACAGCAGACGCCAAGGTCTGCAGGCGAGGCACACGTGGCATGACATACGGCGAAAATGGTTGGGCGCTCCGTCTCTCCAGCCACTTCAGGGAGGATCATCAACAGCATGACGCAAGCACCACTCGAAGCGGTTTTCTGCGGCCTGGAGCCGACGGCCGTCTGGGCACACTTCGCGACCCTGTGTCGCATTCCGCGCCAGTCGAAGGCGGAAGGGCGATTGCGCGACGAGCTCCGGCAGTGGGCGCTCGCCAGGGGTCTGGCGACCTGCATTGATGCCGCTGGCAATCTGCTGATCCGCAAGCCGGCCAGTGCCGGCCGCGAGCAGGCACCGGCGGTGGTGTTGCAGGCGCACCTGGACATGGTGTGCCAGAAGACCCCGGAGACGACACACGATTTTTCCCGCGACCCGATCCG
The DNA here is from genome assembly GCA_029780075.1 of Pseudomonadota bacterium. GTDB lineage: Bacteria > Pseudomonadota > Gammaproteobacteria > Burkholderiales > Rhodocyclaceae > Accumulibacter. The sequence continues at coordinate 10,056 of JAKOZI010000152.1, read as the reverse complement.
GCCGGTGCGTCGGGACGGCTGGTTGCTCGCCGAGGGCACGACGCTCGGCGCCGACAACGGTATCGGGGTGGCCCTGATCCTGGCGGCTCTGGAAGATGCGTCGCTGCCGCATGGGCCGCTCGAAGCGCTGCTGACAGTCGACGAGGAAGCCGGGATGGGTGGCGCCCGTGGGCTCCAGGGTGGTCTGTTGCAAGGGCGCCTGTTGCTCAACCTCGATACCGAGGAATGGGGCGAGCTGTTCCTGGGCTGCGCCGGCGGGCTGGATGTCGACGTGCAGCGGGAAGGTCGGCCGGAACCGTTGCCGGAGAGTTTCGAAGTCTGGCGGATCGAGCTGCATGGCTTGCGCGGTGGGCATTCGGGAGTCGACATCCACGCCGAGCGGGGCAACGCCATCAAGCTCCTGGTGCGCGTCCTGCGGGGGCTGGAGCGTCGCTGGCCGCTGCGGCTGGCGGAACTCGGCGGCGGCTCGGCGCGCAATGCGCTGCCCCGCGAAGCCTCGGCAATCGTCGCGCTGCCGGCTGGGCAGGCCGATGCGCTGGCGGCAAGCCTGGCCGCATGGCAGTCGTTGTTGCGCCTGGAATTGTGTGGCGTCGACGAAGGTCTGAGCATCCGCTGCGCTCCCACCACGGCGCGACATCTGATGTCTGGCGCCGAACAGGCGATCTGGCTGGCGTCGCTGCATGCCGCGCCACACGGTGTACGGCGCCGCAGCCTGAAAGTCCCCGGCGTGGTCGAGACTTCCAGCAACCTCGGTATCGTCGCGCTCACGCCGGCGCACGGGGCATGCAATTTCATGGTCCGTTCGCTGCTCGACAGTGGCAGCAGCGCGCTGGCCGACGAGATCGTCAGCCTCTTTGCCCTGTCGGGGACGTCGGCGGAGAAGAGCGGCGACTATCCGGGCTGGGAACCGAATCCGGCTTCGTCGCTGCTGGCGCTCTGCCAGTCGGTTTACCAGCGAGAATTCGGCGGCGAAGCCCGGCTGCAGGTGATCCACGCCGGCCTGGAGTGCGGCCTCATCGCCGCCAACTATCCGGACCTGGACATGCTCTCCTTCGGGCCGACCATACGCGGCGCGCACGCCCCCGGTGAGGGCGTCGAGATCGCGACGGTGGGGCACGCCTGGAAGTTGCTGACGGCGATTCTCGCCGCGGTCGGTGTGCTCGCCAGCGGCAAGCGCTGAAGGTTCAGGCCGGCAGTGGGTCGGCGTTGCCGAGCGCCGTGGTGTTCAGTCCGCCGTCGACGTACATGATCTCGCCGGTGATGCCGCTGGCCAGGTCGGAGAGCATGAAGGCGGCGGCGTTGCCGACCTCGTCGATGGTGATATTGCGGCGTAGCGGCGCGTTGTGCGCGTTGTAGGCCAGCAGGCGGGAGAAGTTGCCGATGCCTGAAGCGGCCAGCGTCTTGATCGGGCCGGCCGAGATGGCGTTGGCGCGAATCCCCTGCGGACCCAGGCAGAACGCGAGGTAGCGCGTGGCCGCCTCAAGGCTGGCTTTGGCCAGGCCCATGGTGTTGTAGTTGGGCATGGTGCGCTCGGCGCCGAGGTAGGAGAGCGCGAGCAGCGCCGGATTGCGGCCCTGCAGCAGCAGCGGGCGGGCGGCCTTGGCCAGCGCCGGGTAGCTGTAGGAAGAGACGTCATGCGCGATGCGGAAGGCGTCGCGCGAGATGCCGTCGAGAAAGTCGCCTTCGATGGCGTCGCTGGGCGCGTAGGCGATGGAATGTACGAGGCCTTCGAGGCCGTCCCAGTGCTCGCCGAGGTCGGCGAACAGCCGCTCGATTTCGGTGTCCTCGGCGACGTCACACGGGTAGATCAGCGTGCTGTCGAATTCCTTGGCAAACTTCGCGAGGCGATCCTTGAAGCGTTCGTTCTGATAGGTAAAAGCCAGTTGCGCGCCTTCCCGGTGGCAGGCCCTGGCGATGCCGTAGGCGATCGAGTGCTTCGACAGCACGCCGGTGATCAGGATGCGCTTGTCTGCGAGGAATCCCATGACTTCTCCCGTAACGAAAATGGGCTGGTGTTGGATTGGCTGGCGTAGACCAGCCTAACCCCAGCATTATAAAGGATTCGACCGAAGTCCCGGCGATCGCCGTAGGCGCCGCGGCAGGTCTTGACCGCGCCGCCTGATCAACGCGGGCGAACTTCGCGCTACACTGCCGCCCATGCTCGTTTTTCGCCTCGTCTTTCTGTCGCTGCTGCTCCTGCTGACCGCCTGCGCGAGCGAGCAGAACGATCCGTACCCGAGCGCCGAGCGCGGCAGGAACATCCTCTACGCCGCCTTTTCCGAGCGTCCCAAACATCTCGACCCGGTGCAGTCATACACCGAGGACGAAATCACCTTCACCGCGCAGGTGTACGAGCCACCGCTGCAATACCATTACCTGCAGCGGCCCTACACGCTGATCCCCCTGACCAGCGAGGCGGTGCCGGTGCCGCGCTACTACGACGCGCAAGGCCACGAACTGTCTGCCGACGCGCCGGTGGCCGAGATCGCGCACAGTGTCTACGAGATTCGCATTCGTCCGGGCATCCGCTACCAGCCGCATCCGGCTTTTGCCGAGGAAGCCGGCGCGCCGCCCGGCGAGGTGTCCGGCCAGCGCGAGGCGCTGCGCGGCATTGAGACGATCGCCGATTTTGCGCACACCGGCAGCCGCGAGCTGATCGCCGACGACTACATCTACGAGATCAAGCGCCTCGCGCATCCGCGCCTGCACTCGCCGATCTTCAGCATGATGGCCGAGCGCATCGTCGGCCTGCGCGAACTCGGCACGGCGCTGCAGGCGGCCGCCCGGGACCTGCCGCCCGGCGACTGGCTGGATCTCGACCGCTTCCCGCTCAGCGGCGTGACGCGCGTCGACCGCTACACGTATCGCATCACGCTGCGCGGCAAGTATCCACAGTTCGTGTACTGGCTGGCGATGCCCTTCTTCGCCCCGGTGCCGCGCGAAGTCGACCGCTTCTACCACCAGCCCGGGATGGCCGCGAAGAACCTGACGCTCGACTGGTATCCGGTGGGTACTGGTCCGTTCATGCTCACCCAGAACAATCCCAACAGCCGCATGGTTCTCGAACGCAATCCGAACTTCCACGGCGAGGCCTATCCCTGCCACGGCGAGCCCGAAGACCAGGCGGACGGGCTGCTGGCCGACTGCGGCAAGCCCCTGCCGTTCATCGACAAGGCGGTCTTCTCGCGCGAGAAGGAGAGCATCCCGTACTGGAACAAGTTTCTGCAGGGCTACTACGATGCCTCGGGAATTTCCTCCGACAGCTTCGACCAGGCGGTACGGCTGGGGGTCGGGGGTGACGTGCAGCTCACCGACGAGATGCGCGAGAAGGGAATTCGCCTGCTGACCAGCGTGCGCGCGTCGATCTTCTACATGGGTTTCAACCTGCTCGATCCGGTCGTCGGCAGCCTCGCGGAACAACCGACCAAGCTGCGGCAGGCGCTGTCGATCGCCATCGACCAGGAGGAGTTCATCTCGATTTTCATGAACGGGCGCGGCATTGCCGCTTCGAGTCCCTTGCCGCCGGGGATCTTCGGCTATCTCGAAGGGGCCGCGGGCAGCAATCCGGTGGTCTATGACTGGGTCGACGGACAGGCGCGGCGCAAGCCGCTGGCGGTCGCCAGGCGGCTGCTTGCCGAAGCCGGCTGGCCGAATGGCCGCAACGCCAGGACCGGCGAGCCGCTGGTCCTCAACCTCGACACCACCAGCGGCGGCATGGGCGACAAGTCGCGGCTCGACTGGCTGACGCGCCAGTTCGCCAAGCTCGACATCCAGCTGGTGGTCCGCTCGACCGACTTCAACCGCTTCCAGGACAAGGTGCGCAAGGGCGCGGTGCAACTCTACTACCTCGGCTGGAACGCCGACTATCCCGACCCGGAGAATTTCCTGTTCCTGCTCGCCGGCTCCGAGGGCAAGGTCGCCAAGGGCGGCGAAAACGCTTCCAACTACGCCAATCCGGAATTCGACCGCCTCTTCGAGCAGATGAAGAACATGGAGAGCGACGGCCCGCGCGGCGTCGAGCGCCTGGCGATCATCCGCCAGGCGATCACCCTGCTGCAGCACGACGCGCCGTGGATCTACGGTTTCCATCCGACGAGCTATACCCTGAGCCACGTCTGGCTGCGTAACCGCAAGCCGACCGAGGTCGGTCACAACATTCTCAAGTACCAGCGCATCGACGTCGCCGAGCGGCAGCGCTTGCGGCAGGAATGGAATCGGCCGGTGCTCTGGCCGCTGGCGGCGGCGGCGCTGCTGCTCGTGGCGGTGATCCTGCCGGCGGCGATGGCCTATCGTCGCCGCGAGCGCGGCACTGCCCGCTGATGCGCTCGCCGATTCGCGATCGGGCGGAGTCGCGACGCCGCGGCACGGCCTGCGGCGTGCGGCAGGCGCACTGGGGCGAGCGTTGAGGTATATTCGCCCACCATGCTAGCCTACCTCGTCCGTCGCCTGCTCTACGCGCTACCGATCCTGATCGGCGTAAACCTGATCACCTTCGCGCTGTTTTTCGTGGTCAACACGCCGGACGACATGGCGCGCATGCAACTCGGCGTCAAGCGCGTGACGCCGGAAGCGATCGACCGCTGGAAAAGCGAACGCGGTTACGACAAGCCGCTGTTCATCAACCCGGCGGCGGCCGGCAGCGCCATGCTTACCGATACCATTTTCTTTGCCAAATCGGCGCGCATGTTCGCCGGCGATTTCGGGCGCGCCGAGGATGGCCGCGACATCGCCCGCGAGATTGCTTCGCGGATGGGGCCTTCGCTGGCGATTGCGCTGCCGACCTTCCTCCTCGGCCTGCTGGTGACCATCGCCTTCGCCCTGCTGTTGACCTTCTTTCGCGCCAGCTATCTCGATTTCTGGGGCGTCGTGCTGTGCGTGGCGATGATGTCGATCTCCGGCCTGTTCTACATCATCGGTGGCCAGTATCTGGTCAGCAAGATCTGGAAACTGGTGCCGATCTCGGGCTATGGTGGCGGCCTCGACGCCTGGAAGTTCCTGATCCTGCCGGTGGTCATTGGCGTCGTCTCGGGCATCGGTTCGTCGACCCGCTGGTATCGCACCATCTTCCTTGAGGAGGTCTCGCGCGACTATGTCCGTACCGCGCGCGCCAAGGGACTTTCCGAGGTGACGGTACTGTTTCGGCACGTCCTGCGCAATGCGCTGATTCCGATCCTGACCGGCGTCGTGGTCGTCATTCCGCTGCTGTTCATGGGCTCGCTGCTCACCGAGTCGTTCTTCGGCATCCCCGGACTGGGCAGTTACACCATCGACGCGATCAATGCCCAGGACTTCGCGGTGGTGCGCGCGATGGTCTTCATCGGCTCGGTGCTGTACATCGTCGGACTGATCCTCACCGATCTCTCCTACACTTTTGTCGATCCGCGGATACGTTTCAACTGATGGCTTTCCTTCCGGTCATTCTCTGGTCCGACGTCCTGATCTGGATGCTGGTGGTCGGCGTGCTGGGGATCGGCTGGCTGTCGGCGAGCAATCCGCTACTGCGCGCCGCCTGGCAGCGGGTGGGCCGCAGTCGCGCCGGGATGGCTTCGGCGACGATCCTGCTGGCCTTCGTCTGCGTCGGCTTGCTCGATTCCATTCACTATCGGCCGCGCCTCGACTCGCCGGCCGTTTCGGGTGTCGCCCCTGACGGGCAGCCGTCGGTGGCTTACGCAGTCGAGGTGTTGTCGGTGCTCGACGGCGTGTTGAGTTCGCTGCGCACGCGTACCGAGAAAACCTATTCCGAACCGCTGGCGACGCGCGCCTACGCCAAAGAATCGATCGAGATTCGTGCCGCCGACGGCGAGCTTCGGCAACTGCGCGAATACCCGCGCCTCAAGCATGCCGGTGCCCATCTCGGCGCCGACGAGGCGCGGCGCGATGCCGATGTCGGCGTACGCCTGCTGCGCGCGCTCGGACTGGCGATCCTCGTCTGGTGGGCGCTGGCGGCGGCGACGGCGGCCGGCCTGGCGCGCGCCGAAGCCTGTTCGCATCGCGAGGCGTGGCGGCGCATCTGGCGCAACGAAAGTGATTTCGCGTGCAATGCGGTGCTCGCCGCGCTCGCTCTGCTGCTGCTGTTCGCCCTGCCGTTGGTGCTGCTGGCGGCCGATTACCACGTTCTCGGCACCGACAAGGTCGGCCAGGACGTGCTCTATCAGGTGCTCAAGAGCGTGCGGACGGCGCTGGTCATCGGCCTGGTGACGACGCTGGTGATGCTGCCGCTGTCGATCTTCCTGGGGGTGCTGGCCGGCTACTTCCGGGGCTGGGTCGATGACCTGATCCAGTATCTCTATACCACGCTGAGTTCGATCCCCGGCGTGCTGCTGATCGCCGCCGCGGTGCTGATGATGCAGGTGCTGATCGACACGCATCCAGAATGGTTCGCCACCGCCGCCGAGCGTGCCGACATGCGCCTGCTGGCGCTGTGCTGCATCCTCGGGGTGACCAGCTGGACCGGTCTGTGCCGCCTGTTGCGCGGCGAGACGCTGAAGCTCCGTGAACTCGAGTACATCCAGGCGGCGCAGGCTTTTGGTGTTTCCGACCTGCGGATCATCGCCCGCCACATCCTGCCCAACCTGATGCACATCGTGATCATCGCCCTGGTGATGGATTTTTCGAGCCTGGTGCTGGCCGAGGCGGTGCTGTCCTATGTCGGCATCGGGGTCGATCCGACGATGATCAGCTTCGGCACGATGATCAACAATGCACGCATGGAGCTGGCCCGCGAACCGATGGTGTGGTGGTCGCTGGCCGCCGCTTTCGTCTTCATGTTCATCCTGGTGCTGGCCGCGAACCTGTTGGCCGACGCCGTACGCGACGCCTTCGATCCACGCCTGGTGGGGTCGGCATGAACCCGGAGGCGAGGGGAGAAGAAGCCGTGCTGCTCGACGTCCGCGACCTGCGGATCGCCTTTGCCAGCGGGCGCTCGCTGCTCGCGGCGGTCGACGGAATCAGTTTCGAGCTGGCCGCCGGCGAGACGCTAGCGCTGCTCGGCGAGTCCGGTTGCGGCAAGTCGGCGACGGCGCTGGGCCTGCTGCGGCTGTTGCCGGCGGCGGGGCGGATACTCGGCGGCGAGGTGCGTTTTGCCGGCCGCGATCTGTTGCGCCTGCCCGAAGCCGAGATGCGCGCCGTGCGCGGTGGCGGCATGGCGATGATCTTTCAGGAGCCGGCGACCAGCCTCAATCCGGTGCTCACCGTTGGTCGGCAACTTGCCGAGGTGCTCGAAAGGCACCTCGGCCTGGCCGGGCCAGCGGTGCGCGCGCGTTCGCTCGAACTGCTGACGGCAGTGGGGCTGGCCGATCCGGAACGGCGGCTTGGCGAATATCCCTTCCAGCTTTCCGGCGGCATGAAACAGCGGGTGATGATCGCCATCGCGCTGGCCGGCAATCCGCGTCTGCTGATTGCCGACGAACCGACGACCGCCCTCGACGTCACCATCCAGGCGCAGATTCTGGAACTTCTGCGGCGCCTGCAGGGCGAGCGCGCGACGGGCCTGCTGCTGATCACCCACGACCTGGGCGTCGTCGCGCAGATGGCCACCCGGGTGGGTGTGATGTATGCGGGACAGATCGTCGAGGAGGCGCCACGCACGGCCTTCTTCTCGTCGCCGCGGCATCCCTATACGCAGATGCTGTTCGCCGCACTGCCCGATCTGGCGCGGCGTGGCGGTCGGCTGGAGACGATTCCCGGACAGGTGCCGCCATTGTCGCAAATGCCGTGCGCCTGCCGCTTTGCGGCGCGCTGTCCGCATGCCTGGGAACTCTGTCGCCAGGAAGCACCGCCGTGGCAGCAGGTGGCCGTCGCTCACCGCGTCCGCTGTCACCTCAATGGCGGCTCGGGCGCGGGCCATGCGCCCGACGTCCCCGATGCCACGCCTGTGGTCATCGCGGCGGCTGTGGCGGCACCGGCAACGCCGGTGCTCGCGGTGGAAAACCTGTGCGTGCATTTTCCGATTCGCCGCGGCATCCTGCAGCGTACCGTCGGCACCGTGCGCGCCGTCGATGGCGTGTCGCTCGAACTCGCGCGTGGCCGCACGCTGGCGCTGGTCGGCGAATCGGGTTGCGGCAAGACCACGGTCGGCAAGGCGATCCTGCAACTGCTGCCCGCCACTGCGGGGCGGGTGGAAGTGTTGGGGCAGGTGCTCGGTGGTCAGTCGCGGCGCGCGCTGCAGCCGCTTCGTCAGCGCATGCAGATGATTTTCCAGGATCCTTTCGCCTCGCTGAACCCGCGCATGGCGGTGGGCGAGATCATCGGCGAGGGCCTGCGCGCCTTGCGGGTGCATTCGCCAGAGGGCAGTGGCGCGGCGATCGCCGCCGTGCTGCAACAGGTGGGCCTTGACGCGGAGGCTGCCGGGCGCTATCCGCATGAGTTCTCGGGTGGTCAGCGGCAGCGCATCGCGATCGCGCGGGCGCTGGCGGTGCAGCCGGATCTGGTGATCTGTGACGAGCCGACCTCGGCCCTCGACGTTTCGGTGCAGGCCCAGATTCTGAATCTGCTGGCCGGCCTGCAGGCCGACCTTGGGCTGGCCTACCTGTTCATTACCCACAACTTTGCGGTTGTCGACCATCTGGCGCATGCGGTGGCGGTGATGTATCTGGGCCGGATCGTCGAGCAGGGGACGGTCGACGAAGTCCTGCGTTCGCCGCAGCACCCCTATACGCGCGCCCTGTTGTCCGCGGTCCCCAGCCCGCACCTTGATGCACAGCCGGAGTTCATCCGCCTGCCGGGTGAGACCCCCTCGCCGGCAAGACCGCCCGGCGGCTGTCATTTTCATCCGCGTTGCCGGCAAGCCATCGCCGCCTGCAGCGCACGTTATCCTGAGACGACCAGCGTGTCGACGACGCACAGCGTGCGTTGCCACCTGTACGGCTAGCTTCGCGCGCAGCAAAACGCCGCCCGCAGGCGGCGTTTTGCTGGTTGAAGCGCTGTGTGCCCTAGAGCGTGTTCTGCACGAGTTGAATGGTCAGCGTCTGCCCCGGCTTGATGTCGTTGCTCTGGATGCGGTTCCAGCGCAGCAGGTCATCTTTCTCGACCTTGAACTGCCTGGCGATCGACACCAGCGTGTCGCCACGGCGAATCGTGTATTGCGCCAGCTTGGCCGGTTTTCTGGCGCCCTGGTGCGCGCGTTCGTTTGCCGATTCGTCGGCTTTCCTGGCGGCCGGCCTGGTTTCCGTCTTGGTCAGGAGCTGGCGGCTGTCGGACCCCTTGCCCTGCCGGCTCTCGACCTCGGCCACGTCGACGCGCGCCCGCGCCGGCGACAGCTTGCTCGCCGTTTCGGGTGCCGCGACGGCGAGTTTGGTGCCGGAGTTGACCTGGTCGGCACGCAGTTTGTTGGCCTGCTTCAGCTCGGCCACCGTCATGCCGTAGCGGCTGGCGACCTGGAACAGCGTTTCGCTCTTGCGTACGCTGTGCGTCGTGCTGCTGTTCGCGGCCTCGCCGCGCGGCTCGGCGTGCTTGCCGGCATCGCTACTACGGCGTACTGGCGCCCAACGCACCACTACGCGCACAGGTCACCGCGCTTGCCGGCGTGCCAGACAGTCCGACCGCGCCGCTGGTTACCGCGACGGAGGCTGAGCCACTCGCGGCGCGAATCACCTCCCCAGGCGCGTCGTCCCACAGCGAGGAGCAGGCAGAGGAAGCGCTCCTGCGTCGCGCGGCCCGCTACGCCTGGGCGTTGCTGCTCGCGCGGATCTATGAGGTCTTTCCGCTCGTCTGCCCACGCTGTGGCGGCGAGATGCGAATCATCGCCTTCATTACCGTCGCCTGCGCCGTGCGCGAGATCCTCTCGCACTTGGGCGAGCAGACGTCACCGCCGCCTATCGCGCCGGCCCGCGGCCCGCCGCTGTGGGAGATGGCCGATGCCGACCAGGGCGAGTTCGACCCGCCAGCTCAACCAGCACCGGACTACCAATTCGATCAGCGCATCGCCTGGTAAAGGCCGCACAAAGACGATCCGATCGGGCTCGTCAGGGATCGCTTGCACCATGGGTCGCCGAGGCAGCCTCGTCGGCCACCGCGGCGACCCATGGCCATCCTCGTGCTGCGATTCTGGCGAGGTTT
>JAKOZI010000146.1 GCA_029780075.1 Pseudomonadota bacterium | reverse complement strand
GGCGTGGAGGTTCGAGTCCTCTTCTGGGCACCAGTCAACCTCTTTATCGTGTTGTTTTTACACGATAAAGTGGGCTTTCTGAAAAATGCGCTCCCACATTGCTTCCCACATTTTGTGTGGGTTGGAATGAGCCTTGTCGGCCCTTGCTGGGACGCCAACTCAACTTGGCTGATCCCATCATCTGCCCTTTGGCTGTTGCGCCGCACGAATCCTGACGGTGCATCGAACCGGCTGTCGCAAGCTTGCAGCGGACTTCCGGCAAGCGTCAATGGCATCACGATTGTCTCGCTGGATGTCAGCGGCCTGCACCAGTGCATTCCATGCTTCAGGGCTATCGCTTTGCATCAGCCGAGCACCCGCGTCCCAGCGAGAGGATGCGCCCACCAGCCGCGCGGCCATACGCTCCGGCCAGTGCCAGCTCTCGGGCATGACACGGGCAATGGTGCCGGGGATGAAAGACCATAGCAGGATGCCCGCCAGCAAGGCTCCGCCAGCGACCTGGTAGAGCTGTTGCCGCTGCTCAGCGGCAGTGCGTGCATGGTCGGTGACATTGCGCATCGCCTGGACTGCATTGTGCAAATCGTCCCGTGCCTGGCTGATCCGGTCCTGATCGGTGCGCCGTGCCGCTTCTGCTGCGGCCGCGATCCGATTGCCCATGCTTTCAGGCGTCATCTGCATCGCCGGATGACCAGCCATGCCCTTCAGGCTCTCGCTGATCGCGCCCATCCGCTTGGCCATGTCGGTCAGGGTCGTGCCGTAGTCGGGAATGACAATGTCTGCGCGTTCGGCGGCAAGGTGCTGAACGGCCCGGCGCATGAGGGCCAGCTCGCCTTCAAGGCGGGCAAATGCCTCAGCGGCGGGATCGCCTGCGGCCTCCGGGGCGGGCGGGTCAGGCTCCGGCTCAAGGTCCAGTTTTAGGTCCATATCATCGGTATCCATCGTGCTTCTCCTAAAGGCCCATGCCGATTGACCGGCTCCGCTCCATCGTGATGGAAGTGGCCAGGTCACGGGCCAGATCGCGACCGAGTTCTGTCTTGATGCCAAGTTCGCGGGTGCGACCGCGCAGCAGGGATTCGACTTGCGCGTCGCGCTCCAGGCTCTTTGCCATGTCCGTCATGCGGTTGGTGAGCCTCTGCGCGCCCCTGGTGTCGCCATCGCGCTGCATGGCCTGACGTGCCTGCCCGAGCCGCTGCCAGTCGCTGACAAAGCGTTCGGCGCGCTGCGCGGGGTCGATGCGGATTTCCGCTTCAAGCTGCATGGCGCGGATCGCGCCCTGGCTGCGACCATCGGCGGCCTCACGGGCCAGCGAGGGCTCGCGCTGCAAGGCGCTGGCGAGGTCCGCTGTGCCATGCGGCCGGATCGCATCGAGCGCCTTCCCGGCCTTCTCCAGTGCGTCGCGCTGGTGGGGCAGGACCGGCAATCCCTGTTCGCGCATCTGCCTGATATCGGTGGCGGCGCGGGCGTAGCGTTCGACCGCTCGGCGCTGATCGGACAGGCCAGCCTGATCGGTGGGCAGAGCTTCGAGCCGGTTAGCCTGCGGGCGGAAACCGGCGAAGATCGACTTTGCTCGCTCCGGCAACTGCCGTGCGATTTCGACAATCCGCTCGCGGAAGGTGATGCCAAGACGTTCGGCAAATTGCTGCTCGGGCTTGTAGTCGCTGGCCATGTCTTTGCCGCGCTCGCGGCTCAGTGTGCGGACCAGCTTTGACTGAGCGGCGAAGTCATTGCGGCCATAATGCAGGGCTACGCCATCACGATGGCGCGAAAGCGCGACATAGGCGCCGTGGCTGTCCATGCCTGGCGTCGCCAGCACGTGTGCCCGGTCCACCGTCATGCCCTGCGCCTTATGGATCGTGGCGGCATAGCCATGATCGATGTGCGCATAATCCTTGGTATCGAATGCCACGTTGCGGCCATCGTCGGTGCGCACGGCCATGCGTTGCGGCGTCACCTGCTCGACGGTGCCGAGTGTGCCATTTTTGACGCCCAGGCCCCGCTCATTGCGCAGGAAAATGATCCGGTCGCCGCTGGCGAACTGGCGGTCGCCACGCTCCGCGCGGATGGCCACGTCATTGCCCAGCTCACCACTGGCGCGCAGCTTTCCGCGCGCCGCGTCATTGAGTTCGCGCACCTCGTCATTGGTGTGAGTGAGAATGATCCGCGTATCGCCGGGGCTGGCCTGTCGGTCGCGATCCCAGCGCTCGATCAGTTCGCCGCGCGCTGCCTCCCGCGTCTCGGTAACATGGACCATGCCGCGTTCGCCATAGGCATGAATGGCAAGGCCGGTGCGCCCGGTAGCGAGATGCCGCGTGGCCTCCTGCTGCCAGCCATTATGCTGGCGGCGCACTTCGCTGATTTCGACACCGCCGTGCCGTTCGTGGATCGCTCGGAAGGCGGCTCCGGCTTCGATGGCCTGGAGCTGCTGCGGGTCGCCAACCAGGACAACTTTCGCGCCTGCATCGGCGGCATGGGAGAGAACGCGCTCCATCTGGCGCGTGCCGACCATGCCCGCTTCGTCGATCACCAGCACGTCGCGCGAGGTGAGCATT
>JAKOZI010000127.1 GCA_029780075.1 Pseudomonadota bacterium | reverse complement strand
AAACTTTCCGTCCCGCCCGCCATATCGAGCATCATCGGCGTGGCGGAAAAGTCGGGACGCCTGTCGGAAGCCATGGAGTCTCTGGCAAACCAGTATCTGGAGCAGCTGTCCTTCGACGTGCGAAACATAGGAAGCGCCATAGAGCCCGTCGTCATCGTGGCCGTGGCAGGCATCGGCGGCGGGCTGGCGGCTTCCATATTCCTTACCGTTTTCTCTCTCACCCAGATGGTCGGGAACATGGGTTAGCGTTCGCAGTCAAGCTCCATCTCTTCAAGGACGCTTTCTTTCTCTTCTTCGATCTCCTTTATCGCATATTGCTCGAACTCGGAGAACATATCGCGAAACGTGTTTCCCGCCTTCGTGATCGCCGAAGAAAGCTCCCTTTGCGATCGCACCTTCAAGAACACCGTCTCCAGCACTTCTTCCGATATCGAGTCGGAATATCCCGAATGAAGCATGAACATCGCCGCCGACATCACGCACTCCGCGAAGTTCTGCGTCTTCGTGTTTGCCCATGCCTGCAGCAGCTGGAACAGTTTTTCGTCTTCTTCCGCTTCGCCGTCTATGAGAAGCACGTTCTTCACGGCCCTTCCCACCACCTGCGGAGCCAAACCGTATACATCAAAGCCCTTCTCTTCAAGCATGCGCCTGATCTTTTCGTATAACCTTGATGCATCTTCTTTTGTCCGCATCTTGGGTCGCGGAAGGGCTTTGAACTTCTCTTCGTCGACGATCTCACATTGCGATATGTCGTAGACCTTGACGGGAATGTAATAGGTATTGAAGAACACGTTTTTAGGTCTCGACGCCAGCCAGTCGTCGTATTCTTTCCTGAAGCCCTTCATGTTTTGTTCTGCCAGTTCCAGCTCTTCCGACGTGGGCGAAGTCCCTTCCCGGAGAGCCTTCAGCCTTGCGGGAAGCAGTTCGGGAATGTCCGTTTTCCTGAAGGGGTTCTTCTCCAGCCATTTTGCCCTTGCGTCCCGGTCTCCCGTTATCTCCCGCTTCATTCCCGTTATCGTTATGCCGTCGTTTCTCGGACGTGCTCCGAAGCGCTCCCACGCC
>JAKOZI010000101.1 GCA_029780075.1 Pseudomonadota bacterium | reverse complement strand
TCCCGCTCTGGCGGATCGCGGTGGGCAGCGTGGCTATTATTATCAGCCGGCGCAGCACCGTGATTACCACCACGGCGGTTCGCGTGGATATGGCTGGGTCGCACCGGCAGCCGTACTGGCCATTACCGGACTCGCCGTCGGGCTCGCGGCCTCGACGTACTACGCACCGCCGCCCGTGCAGGTGGTGGCGCCACAGCCGGTCTATGTGCCGCCGCCGACCGCTTACTGGAATTACTGCGGTTCCGCGGGGCAGTATTATCCCAACGTCCGCTACTGTCCCGAAGGCTGGCAACTGGTTCCGGCGCGCTAGTCTCCAAAGCAGCGCAAGATGGCTTGCGGATTGTTTGCCGCATCGTTTGTGGTGGACATTCTGGAGACCTCCGGGGTATGCTCCCGGCTGACGGCAAGGTTGGGGCTTGCCTTCAGTATCCTCGAGTAGTTGTGCAGGTCGTTGCGTCTGGCTTGGCAGGAACGGTTCTGCGCGGCTGGCGGCACGATCTCCTTCAATACCGATCAGCGGAGCGAAGCTTGGAAAGGCAGTGGTTCCTGGAGTCCGTCGCGGCGGATGGCTCGCATATGACCTACAACATCACCCATCTGCCGTTCTGTATCGGCCGCGATGCCGACAACGACCTGGTGGTGGCCTCGCGTGACCTGAGCCGACATCATGTGGCGCTGACACGGGATATCAGTGGTCGTATTCGACTGACCGATCTCAACAGCACCAACGGCAGTTTCGTCAATCGACAGCGCATCGAAGGATCGTGTCTGCTCGACGAGAACGACATCGTGCACTTCGGCACCACGGAATTCCGGGTGCGGGTGAACCTGCCCGGCCAGCTCCGCATCGACGATATGCGGACCATGCTGATGCCCCAGAACCTGGAGCTTTCGGCGCGGTTTGTGCGCAACGAAGCCGAGTTTCTGGCATTGCTGGAAGGACACGGCGTCTCCGGCGCCGCGCAGCCGATCGTCGATGCGACGACCAAACGCATTGTCGCCTACGAATTGCTCGGCCGAGCCAACCACCCCTTGCTGCCGATATCGCCGATCCGTCTGTTCGAACTGGCGAGCGCGCTGGATCGCGAAATTGACCTCAGCGTCGCTTTCCGCAAGTTCGGGATTGCGGCGATTGCCCCACGTTTGCAGGGTTTCCCGCTGTTTGCCAATACCCATCCGAAGGAAACCTTCAGCGAAGAGTTTTTCGACTCGCTGGTGAGCCTGCGCGAGCAGCGGCCGGAGCTCGATCTGGTGATCGAGATCCATGAAACCGCAGTGACCGAAAGCGCGCGTCTGATCAAACTCGCCGGGCGCTTCCGGGACATCGGCGTGCGCTTCGCCTACGACGATTTCGGTGCCGGCCAGGCTCGGCTGAGCGAACTTGGCGACGCACCGGCACATTTCGTCAAGTTCGACATGGGCCTGGTGCACGACATCCATCTGGCCGGCGAACGCAAGCGCCGCGTCGTCGGCGATCTCGTAAAGCTCGTCCTCGACCTGGGTTCGGTGCCACTCGCCGAGGGCATAGAGCAGGAAGTCGAGGCGCAGATCTGCCGGGAGATGGGTTTTCAGTTGATCCAGGGGTTTCTTACCGGCCGGCCGATTCCGGTAGAGAATCTGTAGGCGGCGTTTGGCTGTCCAGGACGGTCGCTGCTGTCGCCGGGTCTCTGGAGAAGCGGTCGAGGTAGAGGTACACCACCGGCGTCAGGTACAGCGTGAGGAACTGCGAGAGCAGGAGTCCGCCGACCACCGCCAGCCCGAGGGGCCGCCGGACTTCGGCACCCGCCCCGAGTCCCAGGGCGATTGGCAGGGTTCCCACCAGTGCCGCCATGGTGGTCATCATGATCGGCCGGAAGCGGATCAGGCAGGCCTGGAAAATCGCCTCGGCGGCGGCAATGCCGTCGCGCCGTTGGCGATCCAGGGCGAAGTCGATCATCATGATGGCATTCTTCTTGACGATCCCGATCAGCATGATGACTCCGACAAAGGCGTAGAGGCTGAGATCGACACCAAAGATCAACAGCGTCAACAGCGCGCCGAGGCCGGCCGAGGGTAGCCCGGAAAGAATGGTCAGAGGGTGGATGAAACTCTCGTAGAGGATGCCGAGCACCAGGTAGACCACCAGAATGGCCACCAGCAGCAGGACGCCCAGACCCTGCAGCGAGGCCTCGAACGCTTTTGCCGTGCCCTGCAGGCTGCTGCTGAGCGAAACCGGCACGCGCTCTTCCTGTTCCAGCGCCTTGATCCTGCTCACCGCCTCACCGAGGGATACGCCCGGCAGCAGGTTGAATGAAATGGTCACCGAGGGCAATTGGCCCTGGTGGTTCACGGTCAGCGCCTGCGTCTTGCGGCTGAAGCGCGCCACGGTGTCGAGCGGAATGAGCTTGCCGCTGCCGCTGCGCACGTAGAGGCGGGGCAGCGATTCCGGGTCGGACTGGAATTCCGGAGCCACTTCGAGGATCACCTGGTACTGGTTGCTCGAACCGTAGATGGTGGAAACCTGCCGAGCACTGAAGGCGCTCTGCAGCGCATCTTCCACTTGTCCATAGGTCAGGCCCAGGCTGGCCAGTTTGTCGCGGTCGATATCCAGCGCCAGCACCGGGCTGAGGTTGTTGAGATTGTTGGTGACATCGACAAAGCCCGGCAACTGACGGATTCGGTTGGTCAATGTGCCGGCCCAGTGGTAAAGCTCGACGAGGTCGGTGTCCTGCAGGGTGTACTGGTATTGCGCGGCGGTCAGTTGCCCGCCGATGCGAATCACCGGCGGATTCTGCATGTACGCCTTGATGCCCGGCACGGCCGCCAGCTTCGGGCGCAGACGCTGAATGATTTCATCCGGAGACGAGCGACGTTCCGAGCGCGGCTTGAGAATCATGAAAATGGTGCCGGTATTGGCTGTCGGACGAATGCCACCGGCCCCGACTGAGGACATGAACGAGCGGATGTCGGGTTCCTGGGCGACAATCTCGGCGAGGGCACGTTGATGCCTGACCATCGAGGCAAAAGACACGTCCTGGGCGCCTTCCGTAAAGGCAAGGATCTGCCCCGAGTCGCCACTCGGCAGGAAGTCCTTGGGCACCGCGGTGAACAGCAGGCCGGTCAGCAGCAGCGTGGCGAAAAACCCCACGAGCATGCTCCGGGGGTGTGCCATCGCGACCTTGAGGCTGGCCTGGTAAGCGGCCAGCAAGGCGTCGAAGAAGCGCTCGAAGATCTGGAACAGGCGGCCGTGCGAATCGGGTTCCGCGTGCTTGAGGTAACGGCTGCAGAGCATCGGTGTGAGGGTCAGCGACACGAAGCCGGAGACCAGAATCGCGATGCAGATGGTGACCGCGAATTCGTGCAGCAGGCGCCCGACAATGCCGCTCATGAACAGCACCGGGATGAACACGGCAATCAGCGAGAGGGTCATCGAAATGATCGTGAAGCCGATCTCCCGAGCGCCCTTGACCGCCGCGTCGAAGGGTGTTTCGCCCTGTTCGATGTGGCGGACGATATTCTCCAGCATCACGATCGCATCGTCGACGACAAAGCCGACACACAGCGTCAGCGCCAGCAGCGAGAGATTGTCCAGGCTGTAACCCAGCAGCGACATCGCGCCAAAAGTGCCGACGACCGAAATCGGCAGCGCCAGCGCCGGGATGACCGTCGCCGAGAGGTTTCTCAGGAACAGCAGAATGACCAGGATGACCAGGAAGCCGGCCAGAATCAGCGTGAACTGGACGTCGTCGATGGCTTCGCGGATCGACACGCTGCGGTCGAAAAGCACCCGCATCTCGATCGCCGCCGGCAGTTTGGACTGGAAGGACGGCAGCACGCGCTTGATGGCATCGACGGTTTCGATGGTATTGGCGCCGGGCTGCCGCTGAATCGCCAGCACGATGGCGCGTTGGTCGACGTTCCAGCTGGCAATCCGGTTGTTCTCGACGCTGTCGATGGGCGTGGCCACCTCCTCCAGTCGTACCGGCGCGCCGTTTCGCCAGGTGACGATCAGCGGACGATAGGCTGCGGCAGTGGACAGCTGTCCACCATCCTTGATGGCAAAGGTCTGCCGGCTGCCGTCGAGCTGCCCGACAGGCTGATTGACGTTGTTTTGCGCGAGTGCCTGCTGCAGTTCGTCGATGCCGATACCGCGGCTGGCCAGTTGGTCAGGGTTGGCCTGGACGCGGACGGCAAATTTCTGCGAACCGAAGATCTGCACCTGGGCAACGCCCGGAATGGTAGACAGGCGTTGGGCGAGCTGCGTTTCGGCGTATTCGTTGACCAGCGACAGCGGCAGCGTCGGCGATAACATGGCGATGTAGAAGATCGGCGAATCGGCCGGGTTGACCTTGCGGAACGAGGGCGGGGCCGGCATGTTCGGCGGCAACCGGCGCAGCGCCGCCGAAATCGCCGACTGGACATCCTGCGCGGCGGCATCGATGTTGCGTTCGAGCGAAAACTGCAGGGTGATCGAGGTCGAGCCCTGAGCGCTGGTCGAGGTCATCGAATCGAGGCCGGCGATCGTCGAAAATTGCCCTTCGAGAGGCGTTGCGACCGCTGCCGCCATGGTTTCAGGGGAGGCGCCGGGGAGATTGGCGGTCACCGCGATGGTCGGGAAGTCTACCGTCGGCAATTCGGACACCGGCAGGGCGCGGTAGCCGATGAAGCCGAAAATGAGTAGCGCCGCCATCAGCAGCGTGGTCATCACCGGGCGGCGAATGCACAGTTCGGGCAGGTTCATGCGGCGCTACTCGGTTTTTTGCTGGGCAGGCCTGGCCTGGACCAGGGCGCCGGGGGTCAATCTGAGCTGGCCGTCGGTGACCACCGTTTCCCCCGCGGCGACGCCCTTGCCAATCGCTGCCAGGCCACGATAGCCGGCCTGTACCTCGATCTTCCGGGGTTCGACGGTGTTGTCCGGCCTGACGACAAACAGGAAGTTGCCCTCCGGGCCCTGTTGTACGGCTTCGGCGGGAACGACGACTGCCTTGGCGAGGGTGTCGAGCGACATGCTGATATTGAGAAATTGTCCGGGCGTGAGTTTCTCGTCGCGGTTTTCGAGCAAGGCCTTCATCTGGATGGTGCCGGTTGCAGCATCGACGGTGTTGTCGATAAACCGGACCGTCGCCTCAAAACGCTGCTCCCGGTCGCCGGGGATCGTGACGCCGGCGCGCATTTCGCCGCCTCCGATGGCCTTGCGCAGGCGTGGCAGGTGCTTTTCGGGAACCGAGAACGTTACGTACAGCGGCCGAATGCGATTGACCACCGCCAGAGCCGTGTCATTGATCTTGACCGCCGAACCGGGAAAGACCAGGCGCGCGCCGACCACGCCGGCGAACGGCGCGCGGATGGTGGTGTAAGAGATCTGGCGCCTGGCCAGTTCGACGGCCGCCTGGTCGGCCTTCACCGTTGCCGCTGCGGCGGCTTCGGCGGTGCGCAGCTCGTTGCCCTTTTCTTCGGAAACGAAACCGCGTCCCTGCAGGGCGAGATAGCGCGCGACATCGGCCCTGGCCTTGGCCAGGAGGGCTTGGTCTTTGGCCAGATTGGCCTCGGCCTGCAGCAGGCGGGCGTCGAAATCGCCGGCATCGAGCTGCACCAGGACCTCGCCCTGCCGGACATGCTGCCCTTCGGTGTATGGCACGGCTGCGACCTGTCCGTCGAGCCTAGACTTCAGCGTCACGCTTTCGTACGCTTCCGCGCGACCGACGACATCGAGCAGGACCGGCACGTCGCCAAGTATCGCCTGGGCGACGGTCACCGGCACTGCCGGCACCGCCTTGGCGGTGCCGGCAGAGGTGGCGTTGCGAGTGCTGTGATACCAGTACCCGGCGCCGACGACGGTGGTGGCCATCGCGGCCACCACCAAAATCCTGGTTCTTGTCATTTTGGCGTTACCGTAATTCTCGAAATCAAAGGCTGGACGATTGTCCCCGGCGGGGTACCGTAAATGATCATTGGCGTCCGAACGCTGCACGCACGGCTGCAAAGGCGTGCACCCCGAGGAGAGCCAATGCGCCGGCGGCAAGCCCGACCAACAGGTCGAGCACGACCGGCGTCAAGGCCTTGAGCACGCCGCCGACACCGGCCATCCCGCCAGCCAGTCCGGCGACATGTTCGATCAGCTGATGCAGCGGCGTGATGCCGTGCGTCAGGATGCCACCGCCGACCAGGAACATTGCCGCCGTGCCGATCACCGTCAAGGCTTTCATCAGGCGTGGCGCCGCCAGCAGCAGGCCTCTGCCCATCGTTTGCAGCAGAGCGTTGTTCGTGGTCAGCAGGTGGAGCCCCAGGTCATCCATCTTGACGATGCCGCCGACCACTCCATACACGCCCACGGTCATGATCAGCCCGATCCCCGACAGCACCGCAACCTGCGTGGAAAACGGTTGCCCGGCGACGGTGCCAAGCGCAATCACGACAATCTCGGCCGAGAGCACGAAGTCGGTACGGATGGCGCCCTTGATCTTGTCGGCTTCGAACGCCGCCAGGTCGACCGTTTTGCCGCCCAGTGCGGCGGTCAGTTGCTCGTCGTGCCGGGCGACCTCGTCGACGGATTTGTGCAGCCACTTGTCGGCCAGCTTCTCGACGCCTTCGAGGCACAGGTACAGGCCGCCCAGCATCAGCAGGGGCGTTACCGCCCAGGGGATGAAGCGGCTGATGGCCAGTGCCGCCGGTACCAGGATCAGCTTGTTCTTCAGCGAACCGACCGCCACCGCCCAGACCACCGGCAACTCGCGCTCGGCACGCACGCCGGACACCTGTTGCGCGTTGAGCGCGAGGTCGTCGCCCAGAACGCCGGCAGTCTTCTTGGCGGCCACCTTGGTCATCAGGGCAACGTCGTCAAGCACCGAGGCAATGTCGTCGATCAGGGCAAGCAGGCTGGCTCCGGCCATTGGGGTGTCCTAGTTGTCAGAATATGGGCGGCCGCGATCGCGGTCGCGAGGGTCGGAAGATTCCGAATTCTAGGCGATAAGGCGATACCCGGTGCCCGAAAATGTTCCCCGGCGCGTCACCTGGTCGCGTTGACAGGCTCGGTGCGGTGCCTTTTTTCTGTGGCAGCGCGGTGGCGACTAGCGCGGCGTGCGGACTTGGCGGTATGCTCCCCGTCCTTCGCCAGCCGCAATCCATGCCCTCACCTTACCAACTGGAGACAATCGTGCCTGCACTGCTGCCCCAAACCGACCCCGATGGTCTGCTCGAATTCTCGGTGGTCTATACCGACCGATCACTGAACCACATGTCGCAGCGCTTTCAGGGGGTGATGAAGGACATCTCCCGGATTCTCAAGGCGGTATACAACGGCAAGACCGCGATCATCGTACCGGGTAGCGGCACCTTCGGCATGGAAGCCGTGGCTCGCCAGTTTGCAAATGACAGGAAGTGCCTGATCATCCGCAACGGCTGGTTCAGCTTCCGCTGGACGCAGATTCTCGACATGGGGCGCATTGCCTCGGCAAGTATCGTCCTGCGGGCCCGCCGTGTCGGTGAGGACCGGCAGGCGCCGTTCGCGCCGCCGCCGGTCGAGGAGGTCGTTGCCCGTATTCGTGAAGAAAGGCCGGATATCGTTTTCGCGCCACACGTCGAAACCGCTTCCGGAATCATTCTGCCGAATGACTACCTGCGCGCCGTCGGCGAAGCGGTACGCGAGGTGGACGGGCTGTTCGTCCTCGACTGCGTCGCTTCCGGAGCGGTCTGGGTTGATATGGTTGCCAGCGCGGTGGACGTGCTGATCAGCGCGCCGCAAAAAGGCTGGACCGGTCTGCCGTGCTGCGCCCTGGTGGTGCTGGGCGAGCGCGCGCGTACGCGGATCGACGCCACGACCAGCAGCAGCTTTGCCTGCGACCTCAAAAAATGGATGCAGATCATGGAGGCCTTCGAAAATGGCGGCCATGCCTACCACGCGACGATGCCCACCGACGCGTTGGCGGTGTTGCGCGACGTGATGCGGGAAACCGAAAACTATGGCTTCGAGCGGGTACGCCAGGAGCAACTGGAAGTCGGCCTGCGTGTGCGCGCGCTGCTCACCGGCAAGGGTTTCAAGAGCGTCGCCGCCGAAGGTTTCCAGGCGCCGGGCGTGGTTGTCAGCTACACTGACGACCCCGAGATCCAGTCGGGCCGGAAATTTGTCTCGATCGGTGTCCAGACCGCCGCCGGCGTGCCGCTGCAATGCGACGAGCCGGCCGATTTCAGCACCTTCCGGGTGGGCCTGTTCGGCCTCGAAAAGCTTCACAATCCCGACCGCACGTTGCGCAACCTGGCCGATGCGCTCGACGAGGTGACGCGTCTGACGCCGCAGCCAGAGTCCTGATCGCTTGCCGACGCTGCACTCTGGATTGGCACAAGGCGGTGGTCGTCAAGCATCACCAGAACGTGCCGTCTGCGCTGCAGCCGGTGCCGGAACGGTCCTGCGGCGAGGGCGGAAACAGCGGCGACAGCGGCGACAGCGGCAGGCTGATCGTGCACGGCGACAACCTGCATGCGCTCAAGGTTCAGCTGCCGCGCTACGCGGGGCAGGTCAAGTGCATCTACATTGCAAGGCTTTTCAACAGACGCTGTTCGAAGGTGACGTTGGCTCACGCGTGGTGGTCAGCGAGCAGCGCTGGGAAGCGATCGAAGCCGTTCTGGCATGAGCCTCGACTACGCCACCCTCGAACTGTTGCGCCAGGGCCATCCGGCCTGGCGCTTGCTGCGCTCCGAGCATGCGCCGCTGGTGACGAGCTTTCTACGGCGTGTATTCATCGCGCCGAATGTGCGGGTGATGACGCAGGCCGACCTGGCCGAGGCGCTCGAAGACGAACTCTATGGCTTGCGCGAGCGCCTCGGCGCAGCGGCTTTCCCGAAATCGGCGCTGGACTACCTCAACGACTGGGCGGCGAACGACAAGGGCTGGCTGCGCAAGTACTACGCGCAGGGCTCGGACGAACCGCACTTCGACCTGATGCCGGCCACCGAGAAGGCGATCGCCTGGCTGGAGACGCTCGCCGAACGCAGCTTTGTCGGCACCGAGTCGCGCCTGCTGACCCTGTTCGAGCTGCTGAAACAGATGAGCGAGGGCAGCGAGAGCGATCCGCAGGCGCGTATCGCCGAATTGCAGCGCCGCCGCGACGAGATCGATGCCGAAATCGCACGCGTCCTGTCCGGTGATCTGCCGATGCTCGACGCCACCGGGCTGAAGGATCGCTTCCAGCAGTTCACGACGCTGGCGCGCGAACTGCTGACCGACTTTCGCGAGGTCGAGCACAACTTCCGTGGGCTCGACCGGCGCGTGCGCGAGCGCATCGCCTTGTGGGAAGGCGCCAAGGGCGCGCTGCTCGAAGAAATCATGGGTGAGCGCGATGCGATTGCCGATTCCGACCAGGGGCGGAGCTTTCGCGCCTTCTGGGATTTCCTGATGTCGAGCCGCCGTCAGGAAGAGCTGACCACCCTGCTCGAACGGGTGCTGGCGTTGCCGCCGGTACTCGAACTGCGTCCCGACGTACGCACCCGTCGCATACACTACGATTGGCTGGAAGCCGGCGAGCACACGCAACGCACGGTGGCCCAGCTCTCGCAGCAGTTGCGCCGCTTTCTCGACGATCAGGCCTGGCTGGAGAATCGCCGCATCATGGATATCCTGCACGGCATCGAGGCCAAGGCTCTGGCGCTGCGCGACACGCCGCCGACGGGTACGGTGATGAGCATCGCCGACACCGCGGCCGCCATCGAACTGCCGATCGAGCGGCCGCTGTACACGCCGGCGATCAAGCCGTCGATCGCCGACGTGGCGCTCGCCGCGGGCGATGGCGAGGTCGACGCCGCGGTGTTGTTTTCGCAGGTGGTGGTCGACCGCGCGCAACTCGCACGCCACATCCGCCATGCCTTGCAGGATCGCTCGCAGGTGACACTGCGCGAGCTGTGCGAAACGAGACCGCTGCAACATGGCCTGGCCGAACTGGTGGCCTATCTGCAACTCGCCGACGATACCTTCAAGGCGGTGATCGACGAAGGCGTCACCGAGTTGATCGTTTGGACCGGGATGACGTCGGAAGGTCACCCCCACGCCAGGCAGGCGCGGCTGCCGCGTGTGATCTTCGTGCGTTGAGTGTGGCAGAACTCGACCCGTTCAATGCTTGAGCGAACTGGGCATCGACTCGAAGAACGCGGATGGCGACGATGGCAGACCACAGGCAAGGCTGCCGTTCAGGGCGTCACGGTGTAACGCTTCGTTGCCGGGTCCCAAGTCCTTCCAAATCTCCTAAGGCTCTGTATTAAAGCATAAACAGGGAGCCGATTCTGGAATTTCCGGGTTCGGTATCAGCATTTTGTTGCACCCCGGGGTCCTTTTCGAAAGCCCTGTGTTCAGCATCCATGTCATTGCTTTTAAATGACAATATAGAACTGCCGCAGTATGGCCCGATTTGTGCTTAATCCATGTCGGGAGAGCAGAGAATTCAAGGCGCTCCCACTGACCAAACCACCTTGTCGTGATGACCCTTCCTCCCGCCCTCCGCGAAGCAGAAAACAGGTGAATGCCGTGACAACCATCGCCATTTCGCAATTTGTGCAGAGAGTCCGTCCGCCTGCTTTTCCTGCCGAAACCCCCGACTTCTTCAGCATGATCGACCAACAGGCAAGAATGGTGGTCAATCTGGCCAGGACTGCCAGCGAGGTGTTGCAGGGGAAGGAGTCCGCGCATTCACTTCGCTTGCTTGATCTGGAGCAGCGTCGTGAGGAACTGCAGCGGCGCAATCGTGCGGCCGTTGACTCGATGCTGGAACTACGCTCCGGAGTAGAAGAGATTCACTGGACCATGGAAACCCTGGATCGCGCCGCCGCGGGCCTGTTCCGCACTGCGCGCAGCTTTCATCAGCTGTTGTCCGGTCCCGACGAAGTTGCCGGCCAGATGCTGGGAGTGATTCAAAAAGCCGCAGAGAGCCTGCAGCATGGCTACGCCAGGCTGGCCAATGGGTCTCCTGCAGCCGAATGCGATGCCGATCAAGCGATGGCGAGCAGGCATGTGCTGGGCCGCTATAGAGCCCAGACTCTCTGGGGGAGGTCGGATCAATCCCCTGTGTCGTCTCGGGATCAGCCGTCGGCGTCTGCGGATGGGAGATCTCCTGGCCGTACGTTCTGGCTGAACGAAGTCTACGACAACCTGAACGACATCGCGCAGGAACTTTCGGGCGCAGGAGCCATCCTCAAAGGCTGGACAAGGCAGCTTACTGCTGGCCTGCACGACCGGAATGCCAGAACTGGCATGTGCTCGCTGATCTCGCCACCGTTGGTGACCAGTTGAGATGAAAGCTATGGCAGCTATTTCAAGAAGGGTTGGCCGTCCAGGGCAAGGTACCCCAGACGTGTCAGGCTCCAGTTTTTTACTTCAAGCAGGAGAAGTCATTGTGGAAACTCAAGTGCAAACGGCAGAGAGGCCGTCGTCCATCTCACGGGCGATAGAAAGCGATCTGGAAGGCTATCTTGATGCGATAGCAGGCGCTACCGGCATTTTCAGGGAGGCGGTGGATGCCTACCTGAATACTGGCCCCGAAGGGGGCTGCTGGCGGCAGGCCCGAAGCATTGCCGAGCACATGCGCACGCTTGACGACATGCAGCAGAGGCTCGAAACCGGGGTGCGTCCGCAGTCGACTTTGGGCGATCTGGTTGGTGAAATGATCGATCCACTGACCGGCGTTGGTCGCTTGCTGAAGGACATGAAGCGACAGGTGACGGGGTTCGCCATCGAATCGGGGTTTTCCAGCCCTGGCCGTCGCGTTCCGGGGCATCTGGTCGAGGGCATGCAGGAACTGGCGGACGAGGTCTGCGCGGCGGTGGACGCGCTGGTCGAGAGCTACCGACCGTCGATGCTGTGGTGGGAACAGCCCTCATCGGTTGCCGAAACGCGGAATGTTGCCTGGTACGAAAGCCAGGCCGACCGTCTTTCGATGCAACTGCTCAAGAAGATCTTCGGCGATGAGACGCTGGAACTCAAGACGCAGTTATCGCTGGCGCAACTCGTCGAGGAAATCGATCGTGTGGCGGATCAGGCAGAGAGCATCGACAAGGCGCTGCGAGCCAGCCGCGCGGCCGCTCTGCCCACTACCGGTTTCAGAGATTCGCACTGACTCCTCGATAGCATGCGCTGATCGCGCGGCTCGTCTTGCCCGGCAACGTGCGGGCAGGATCGCTTCCCGCTTTGTTCAGCAGGCGCCCGGCACCACGTTGCCGGGTTTCCGCCTGCCGTCGGAAACCCGGCAACGTGTTACGCTCAAAGATGGCCCAGGCTGTTCAGTCTGGGTCACGTGCTATTGGGATCTGCGTGGCGTGGGCTCGAGCAGGCCTTAGCGCCTGCGGCGAGACTTTATTGATGTCTGACTGAAAGGGCCTGCGCTTATGGAACTGGCAATCAAGTTCAAGAATGACAAGCTGGTCGGTGATTTCTGGGGTGGTCTTGCCGCAATGCTGGTCGCCCTGCCGTCAGCAATTGCCTTTGGTGTTACCATCTATGCGGCGATCGGCCCTGCTTACGCGGGTCTCGGGGCTCTCGCCGGCATCCTCGGGGCGACCGCCCTTGGGCTGGTGGCACCGGCGCTTGGCGGCACCAATCGCCTGATCACCGCTCCGTGTGCGCCAGCGGCGGCAGTACTCTCGGCCTTCGCGATCGAGCTTGTTCAGCACGGGGTGGCGGCGCCGTCGATCGTGCTGATGTTGACGGCGCTTGGTCTGGTGTCGGGGCTGGTGCAGTTGCTGCTGGGTTTCATGGGCATTGGCAGCCTGATCAAGTACATCCCCTTTCCGGTGGTCAGCGGCTATCTCACCGGCGTCGGCCTGATCATCATCGGCAGCCAGATTCCGAAGTTCCTCGGCGTTCCCGGCGGC
This sequence comes from Pseudomonadota bacterium, assembly GCA_029780075.1. GTDB lineage: Bacteria > Pseudomonadota > Gammaproteobacteria > Burkholderiales > Rhodocyclaceae > Accumulibacter. The sequence continues at coordinate 27,098 of JAKOZI010000101.1, read as the reverse complement.
ACTTCCTGGTGGCGGGCACTGATCTCGCCCGAACTCTGGCAATGGCAGAGCGCGCTCATCGGCGCGGTGACCGCCGGGGTGATGGTCTGTGCCCCGCTGGTGACGCGTGCCGTTCCGGCTGCCATTCTCGGGTTGCTGGCCGGCGTGCTGGCCTACTTCGGACTCGCCTCGATGGACGAATCGCTACTCGTCATTGAAGGCAACAAGCTGATCATCGGTCCGCTCGGCGGCAGCGCATCGAGCATGTTCGAGGCCATCACCGGGCGTTGGCAGGAAATCGGCGAACTTAAATTGAGTCAGATCGGCAGCCTGCTCGGAACCGCGTTTACCCTCGCGGTCCTGCTTTCGATCGATACGCTCAAGACGGCCGTCGTGCTCGATGCCTTGACGCGCAGCCGCCACGATTCCAATCGCGAGCTGATTGCCCAGGGTCTGGGGAATGTCGCTTCCGCGTGCGCCGGTGGCATGCCGGGCGCTGGCCAGATGGGCGCAACGCTGGTCAATCTGGCCAGCGGTGGGCAGACGCGAGTCTCCGGGGTCGTCCAAGGCGTCATGTCGCTGGTGGCGTTTCTCGCCCTGGGCGCGTTCATTGCCTGGATCCCGGTGGGCGCACTGGCCGGCATTCTGATCATCGTCGGGGTCCGGATGATCGACCGGCACAGTCTGCACCTGCTAGAGTCGCCGTGGACCATGATGGACTTCATCGTCATCGTCGCGGTGGTCGCCGTGGCGGTGGGTTACAGCCTGATTGCGGCATCGGGCGTCGGCATTGCCCTGGCCATGTTCCTGTTCATTCGCGAACAACTGAGCAGCACGGTGATTCGTCGCAAGATGGAGGGTGGCAGTCGCTTTTCGAAGCGCGTGCGTCTGCGCCAGGATATGGAACTGCTCGAGAAGCAGGGTAGCCAGACGGTCATCCTCGAGTTGCAGGGTGGCCTGTTTTTCGGCACCAAGGACCAGTTGTATACGGCACTCGAGCCGGAACTCGGTAAACGCCGCTACATCGTCCTCGACATGCGGCGCGTGCAGTCGGTCGACGTCACGGCGGTGCATCTGTTGAGCCAGATTCGCGACTCGCTGATCGAACGTGACGCTTTCCTGATCTTCAGCAGCTTGTCGCATGCCTTGCCCAATGGCCGCAATATCGGTGAGTTCTTCGATCAGATGGAACTGACGACCATGACCGAGCATGTCAAGGTCTTTCCGGAGCTCGACGACGCGGTCGAGTGGGTCGAGGACCAGATCCTTGGCCAGCGCCCGACGCAGCAGTCCGAAGTGACGGCACTGGACCTCGACGATCTCGAACTCTTCAGCGACCACAAGGAAGAGACCCTGATCGACCTGGAGGCGTGTCTGGAGAAGCGCTCCTTGGCAAAGGACGAAAAGGTTTACTCCTTTGGCGATCCCGGTAACGAACTCTACGTTATTCGCAAGGGGGCGGTGCGCATCACACTGCCGAGTTCCGGAGAGTCGGCAGGCCACCACGCACTGACCTACGGGCGCGGTGACTTTTTCGGTGGCATGGCTTTTCTTTCGCAGATGACACGCTTCAACGATGCGACGGCGCTGGAAGACACCGAACTTTACGTGTTGCAACGCGAACAGTTCGAGAAACTCAAGGAGGAGCACAAGCGGCTGGCATTTCACCTGGTCGAAGCGGTCGCCAAGGTGCTGGCCTTGCGCTTGCGCTACTCCGACAAGGAACTCATGGCCATGCAGGAGTAGGCCGAGAGGGCGAGGAGGGGGCCACAATTTGTCTGAGAATGTCGTTGCTATTGATTTCGCGGCCGTTGGTGTGGGTTTGACCCGACCAGCAACGCCGGACGCAGGGCAGCCACCGCTCTCGACTACGGCGGGGACTGCCTTTTTTCGGCGGGATCCGCTGCTGTGGGATGGAATTGAGCTATCATCACGCGCGCCGTCGAGCAGTGATCGGCGCCAACCCGTGGGAGACAAGAATGTTCCAGCATATATTGCTGCCGACAGACGGCAGCCAACTGTCCCGAGACACCGCAGAACGCGCCGTCATTTTTGCCAAGTCGGCAAATGCCACGATCACGGCCTTGTACGCCAAGCCGGTGGGGCACCCTGAAAATTATGGCGATCTCGTCGAACCGGCTGTGCTGGATCGCCTGGTTTCGGGCTCCGAAGGAAAATCCAAGGAGTATCTGGGTTTCATCAAGAAATTGTGCAAGGACGCCGGGGTCGAGTGTACGACACTGGCAGTGGTCAGCGACACGCCGTGGGAAGCGATCGTCAACGTCGCCGACGACTGCAATTGCGATCTCATCTTCATGTCCAAGCACGGCCGGGGTGGTCTGTCATCGCTGCTGCTCGGCAGTGAAACCTACCGGGTGCTGACCCACTCCAGCGTGCCGGTGCTGGTCTATCGTCCCCCCGAGGTCGACGCTGTTCGGCGCAAGGCCAAGGCCAAGGAAAAGGAGCGGAAGCGGGCCTGAACGGGATCTCGGCTGCTGCTTGACCGGTTCCGTTTCGGTCAGGTTCAGTCGCGGGCGGGCGTGGCCCTTCCCCAGTGGCTGTCCTTGAGGTCCATACTTGCCACCGTTGACGTCTGAAACGGCAGATGACACCAAGGTACTGGCAGCAAGCATCGTCGGAGTTGGCGCAAACCGACCCTGTGCTGGGGCAGTTCGTCCAACGCTTTGCCGACGCGGTGCTGGTTTCCCGCGGCGACCCCTTGGCGACCTTGGTGCGCGCCATCGTCGGTCAGCAGATTTCGGTGAAGGCTGCCGACAGTATCTGGACACGCTTGCTGGCGGTTTTGCCCGAGCTTACCGCTCCGGAATTGTTGGCGTGCGAAACCGCAAACCTGCGCGCCTGCGGTCTGTCGGCACGCAAGGTCGAGTATGTGGTCGATCTTGCTCGGCATTTCGATGACGGACAGATCGCTATCGCCCACTGGTCAGAGATGGGCGATAGCGAGATCATCAGCGAACTGACGGCGGTGCGTGGCATCGGCGTATGGACTGCCGAGATGTTTCTCATCTTCAACCAGTTGCGCCCTGATGTTTTTCCGCTCGACGACATCGGCCTGCAGAAGGCGGTGGCCCGGTATTATTGTCACGGCGAGCGGCCGGGGCGACGGCTTCTGGTCGAACATGGCGAGCGCTGGCGTCCCTGGCGTTCGGTGGCGACATGGTATCTCTGGCGCAGCCTTGATCCACTGCCTGTCGAGTACTGAAGGCTGTGCGGTAGCACGCCAGATGGCTGCCCTTTCAGGTTAGAATAGCCGGCTTTGATGGCAGTACTCCTGCAAGATGGTTGGGCTTGATGAAAACCAGTTTCCTCGACTTTGAACAACCCATAGCCGACCTCGAAAGCAAGATCGAGGCACTGCGCTGCGCTCAGGACGATGCCGACGTCGATATTTCGGAAGAGATCAGGCGCCTGGAACAGAAGGTCCAGACGCTGGCCAGGGAGATCTACGCCAAGCTTTCCGCGTGGCAGATTTGCCAGGTGGCGCGCCATCCCCAGCGACCGTACACACTTGACTACCTGCGCCTGATCTTTACCGACTTCGAGGAACTGCATGGCGACCGCGCCTTTGCCGATGATCACGCGATCGTCGGTGGGCTGGCGCGACTCAACGACCAGCCGGTAATGGTCATCGGCCATCAGAAGGGGCGTGATACCAAGGAGAAGATCTTCCGCAACTTCGGTATGCCTCGCCCGGAGGGCTACCGGAAGGCCTTGCGGCTGATGCGCCTGGCCGAAAAGTTCGGCATTCCGGTGCTGACTTTCATCGATACACCCGGTGCATATCCGGGCATCGACGCCGAAGAGCGTGGCCAGTCGGAGGCGATTGGCCGCAATCTCTACGTGATGGCTGAACTGCAGGTGCCGCTTATCGTCACGATCATCGGCGAGGGGGGGTCAGGCGGTGCGCTGGCGATTGGCGTCGGCGATCTGGTGCAGATGCTGCAGTATTCGACCTATTCGGTCATTTCGCCGGAGGGCTGCGCGTCGATCCTGTGGAAGAGTGCCGAAAAGGCGAGCGAGGCAGCTGAAATCATGGGCATCACCGCGCCGCGTCTCAAATCCCTGGGCTTGATCGACAGGATCGTCCAGGAACCGACGGGTGGCGCCCATCGTGACCACCTGGCGATGGCGCAGAACCTTGGCGAGTCCCTGCAGGACGCGTTGCAGAAACTTTCGTCCACGTCGACTGCCGATCTGCTGAAGGCGCGCCTTGATCGCCTGCTGGCGTATGGTCGGGTCAAAGAGCAGGCGTTACGCTGAGTTCGACTTGCCGGCAGCTTCGCAACAAGTCATTCAGACTCTCTCGGCATTTCTCGATGCACGCCTGTTGCCGGGTGATCGCCTGTGCTTAGGCCTTTCCGGTGGCAGGGACTCAGTGGTCCTGCTGCACGCGCTGGCCGCCATGCGAGGTTTCGGGCTGGCGGTCGATCTGTCGGCGGTGCATATCAATCATGGTTTGAGTGCCAACGCCGACACCTGGGCAGCGTTCTGCGACACCGTCTGTAGGGCTCTCGGGATACCGCTTGCGGTCGTTGGTGTCGAGGTGCCGCGGGTCGGCTGCGGCGAAGGGCTTGAAGCAACGGCGCGGCGCCTGCGGCATGCGGTGTTTGCCGGGTGCGACGCGGACTGGCTGGCGCTCGCCCATCATCGCGACGATCAGGCCGAGACCATCCTCTTCAGGTTGTTGCGCGGTGCCGGGGTCGGCGGTGCTGCCGGGATGCCTGCCGAACGGCCACAGGACGACGGTCCTCGCCTGATCCGGCCGCTTCTCGACCTGCCGCGGTCGTTACTCGCCGTCTATGCGGAAGAAAACGCGCTGTGCTGGGTAGAAGACGAAAGTAATGCCGATAGCCGCCACCGCCGCAACCATTTGCGGCGCCAGGTGATGCCGCGCATCGAGGAGCGCTTTCCCGGGGCAGCGCAGGTCCTGGCGCGTGCCGGGCGTCATTTTGCCGAGGCCGCACTGCTGCTCGATGAACTGGCGAAGATCGATCGCGCGGCAGCGGTCGGAGTGCAGGGACGCATTGATCTGGCAAAGTTCCAGGTGTTGAGCAAAGCGCGGGCTGGCAATCTCTTACGTTCCGAGTTGCTGGCGGCCGGCTTTCAGGCCCCGGAGGCGCGCTGGCTTGAAGAGGCGCTGCGGCAACTCGCAACTGTCGGTACTGGTTCCGAAACCTGTGTTGCCACGCGTGACGGTGAAGTCCATGTCTATCGGGGGGAACTGTATATGGTTCGCCACCGCCCGCCGGTGGCCGATGGCCCGGTGCCCTGGTGTGGCGAGGAGATATTGCCCTGGGGTGATGGGCAGGTGATGCTCGGATCGACCCAAGGTCTCGGCATCAGCTACCGTTTGCTGAGAGGTGCACCGGTCTGTCTGCGGCGCAGGCTGGGCGGTGAGCGATTACAGCCGGATCCGCGGCGACCGTTCCGAACACTGCGCAAACTGCTGCAGGAAGCCGGCGTGCCGCCCTGGGAGCGCGCGCGCCTGCCGCTATTGTGGAGCGGTGATCGGCTGGTCTGGGTGGCAGGGATCGGTATCGACGCGGCGTTTGCCTGTGCGCCCGGCGAGCCGGGCCTCGTGCCGGTCTGGGAAACGGCGCCGCAGTCCCGGGCGTAGGTCCGTTTGGCCGCCGCCGAGGGGGGCCGACAAGTCTCGCGTTCAGCGTTTGCCTGCCAGTAGTTGTGCGAGTTCGACGGCCGTTCTGACGCCCATCTTCTCGAACAGATTGGCTCGATGCACTTCGACGGTGCGCATGCTGACCTGCAGTTCGTCGGCAATCACCTTGTTGAGTTTGCCGGCCAGGATCAGTTCCATGACCTGTTGCTCGCGGGTAGTCAGCCGGCTCACGAGGGTGTTCACCGACTCCGCGCCCGATGCCGCCGCGCGCTGGTTGGCGTCGAGTTTCAACGCCTCGATGACGCGATTGACCAGTTCATTGTCGTTGCAGGGCTTCTCGACGAAGTCAAAAGCGCCCTTCTTCAATGCCGAGACGGCCATCGGGACGTCGCCGTGACCGGTCAGAAAGATGACCGGCAGACGGCTGCCACGCTCGCGCAGGATGTCAAACAACTCGGGGCCGCTCATGCCGTCCATGCGGATATCGAGCAACAGGCAACCGGCAAGCGCGGGCGACCAGGCGGCCAGAAAGTCTTCGGCCGATGGGTAGCTGACGCAGGCGACGCCGCGCGACTCGAGCAACCAGCCGAGTGAGTCGCGGATCGCTTCGTCGTCGTCGACGAGATAGGCGTGCGGGCTCATTGCCGAACGATCGGCAGGGTGATGACAAACACCGAGCCACCTGCCGGGTTGCCTTCCACCCACAGACGGCCGTGGTGAAATTCGATGATCGAACGGCAGATATTGAGGCCCATGCCCATGCCGTCGACCTTGGTGGAGAACAGGGGGGTGAACAGCTTTTCCACGAGTTCTGGCGGGATCCCCGGGCCACGATCAATGACCCGGATTTCCATCTGCTGTTCCACCTGACCGAGCTTGATCGTCAATCGCCGCTGCTGGGCCGGTGCCTCGCTCATCGCCTCGATGCCGTTGCGCATCAGATTGAGCAGGACCTGTTCGAGCATCACCTGGTCGGCGAGCAGTTCAGGACGCATGCCCTGAATCTCGCGGACGATACGCACACCGCGGTTCTTGGCCGCGGCTTCGATGAAACCGATGCTGTCGTCGATGACCTCGGCAAGATCACACGGCGCGAGCTTGGGCTCGCTCTTGCGGACAAAGTCGTGTACCCGCCGGATGATGTGGCCGGCACGTTGCGCCTGTACCGCGAGTTTTCCGAGCGCGTCCTGGAGTTGCGCGGCGCTGAAGTTGCCCGACTCGAGCTTGTTCAGGCAGCCCGCGTTATAGCTGGTGATCGCCGCCAGCGGCTGGTTCAACTCATGTGCCAGCGTCGATGCCATCTCACCCATGGTCACCAGGCGTGCGGTGATCTGCAGTTTCTCCTGCTGCTGCCGGGCGAGTTCCTCGACGTGCTTGCGGGCAGTGACGTCGATGATCGAACCCATCCAGCCAGTTTGTGTACCGTCGGCGTCGATCAGCGGCGCCTCGTAGATCAGGGCATCGAAACGGCTGCCATCCTTGCGCATCAGACGGATTTCGAAGCCTTCGTCCGGTGCCTTGCCCTCCATGACCTTGTTGTGCAGCAGCAAGGTTTTTTCCATTTCTTCCGGAGCCCAGTAGGGCATGGGAGGTTCCTGACCGATCAGTTCTTCAGCGCGGAAGCCCACCATCTGCAGGAACGCCGGGTTGACGTAGGTGACGCGGCCGTCGAGGTCGCGCGCGCGCATGCCGACCATCAGCGAGTCCTCCATCGCCTTGCGGAACGCGTACTCAGAACGCAGCGCCTGCTCGGCGGCAAGGCGCCTCTGGATCAGTCCGCGCACCGCCCAAAGGCTCCAGAACACCGCCGCGCCAAGGATGACAATCAACGTGGCAATCAGCGTCTGCGCCTGGTTGTCGGTGCCACGGTAAGCGGTGACCTGCAGCACCATGCCGTAGCCTGGGGGATCCAGGCTGACCGGATAGCTGAGCGTGGTCGCCGAAGCATCGATCCTGGACTTGCTGGCCAGCAGATTGCCATTGCCGTCGACGATGCGCACCTGGTACTTCTCGGCAAACCACCAGGGAACCTGTTGCTTGAGCAAGCCATTGAGTGAGTAGACGGCAAGTAATGTTCCGCGATAGTGGCCGTCGTCGAAGATCGGCACGTAAACCTCGAACTGGGCGGCCTCCGTCGTCCGATAGGCATCGCTATAGATCGGCTTTCCCAGGCGGGCGAGTTCAAGCGAACGGTTGACGGGGTTCTCGCCTGGCGCTTCCTGCCGCGGCTGCGGCAGGCCCAGCGTCGGTATGCCGTGCACCGTCCTGGCGGCAGCGTCCAGCCACAACAACTGCCTGAGTTCCGGGTTGTTCTTGAGGAGGTGACGGGCGCGCAGGTCGAAGAGCTCACCCTGACGCTTCGCGCGCGTCAGGTCGAGGGCGAGTTGCTGCAACTGTTCGGAATTTCCATCGAGGTGGAAGCGGAGGCTCTGTTCCAGCCAGAGCACATCGGCAATCAGCGTCGAACGCTGTTCATCGATCTCGTTGCGATGCAACAACCACAGCAGCGTGATCAGCAGCACCAGTAGCAAACCCACCGCCAACTTGAGGATCGACAGATACCAGTGCGACCACCGCAAGGAAGCAGGGCGTCGGCGCTCGTGGAGGTAGGGGAGCGAAAGCTGGTTCATCGTCGTGCATCTTACCGAAGTTCCCCGGCGAGCAGGCAGTGGGGTGTCAACCGCCGTAAGGGAGAATGGCGATCAGCTTCCCTGCGCACCTGCGGATTTCCACAATATGCGCGGCAGGTTTTTTTTGTGATATTGGCTTCCGCAAGACGGGCATCGCCCAATTTCAAACAAAGTACCCCTGGAGGAGACAAAATGAAGTTATCCAAACTGCTGTTCGGTGTGGTCGCCTGCACCCTGTCCGCCGTGCCCCTCAGCGCTTTCGCGCAACAGCCGATCGTCATCAAGTTCAGTCATGTCGTGGCGCATGACACGCCCAAGGGTCTGGCCGCCGAATTTTTTGCCAAGCGCGCCGGTGAACTGACCAAGGGCAAGGCCAAGGTCGAGGTGTACGCCAATTCGACCCTGTACAAGGACAAGGAAGAAATGGAAGCGCTGCAACTCGGCGCCGTCCAGATGCTTGCGCCGTCGTTGGCCAAGTTCGGCCCGCTCGGCGTCAAGGAATTCGAACTCTTCGATCTGCCGTACATCTTCGACAACTACGCGGAACTGCACAAGGTGACGCAGGGCCCACTCGGGCAGAGCCTGCTCAAGAAGCTCGAACCCAAGGGAGTAACCGGTCTGGCGTTCTGGGACAACGGCTTCAAGTCGTTTTCAGCGAACACGCCGATCAAGGTACCGGGTGACCTGAAGGGCAAGAAGCTCCGCATTCAGTCGTCGAAGGTCCTGGAAGAAGAGATCCGGGCGCTCAGCGCGCTGCCGCAGGTGATGGCTTTCTCCGAGGTTTACCAGGCCCTGCAGACCGGCGTGGTCGATGGTACCGAAAACCCGATTTCGAACCTTTATACGCAGAAGATGTTTGAGGTGCAGAAATATCTGACACTCACCGAACATGGGTATCTGGGTTATGCCGTGATCGTCAACAAGAAGTTCTGGGAGGGTCTGCCGGCCGACGTGCGTAGCCAACTGGAAGTGGCGATGAAGGAATCGACCACGTACGCCAACAAGATCGCCAAGGAGCAGAACGACAAGGACCTCGAAGCGGTCAAGAAGACCGGCAAGACCCAGGTCTATGTGCCAACCGCCGAAGAGAAGATGGCCTTCAAGAAGGTCCTGGCCCCGGTGCATGTGAAGATGGAGTCACGCATCGGCAAGGATCTGCTGCAGTCGGTTTACAAAGAGACCGGATTCGACCCGAACAAGCTCTGAGCACGGAGAAGCGAAGAAATTGGCCCGTTGGGATGCCTGAACCCGACGGGCTTTTTTTCAGGCAGGCGGGGGAGTTTTCCAAATGAAGATACTGGATCATCTTGAGGAGTGGCTGATTACCTTCCTCATGGCGGCGGCGACGACGATCATCTTCGTGTCGGTGGCGCATCGCTATTTGTCGGGACTGTCGATCCCCGGTTTTCAGGACTGGCTGTTGTCGCTGAACTTCGGGTGGACGCAGGAATTGTGCATCATCATGTTCGTCTGGATGGCCAAGTTTGGTGCCGCTTACGGCGTGCGCACGGGCATCCACGTTGGTGTGGACGTGCTGATCAACCGGATGTCAGGCCGCACGCGCGCCAAATTCGTGGTCATCGGCCTGCTCTCCGGCGCTCTGTTTACCGGCATTGTCGGCACGCTTGGCGCCCACTTCGTCTGGGAAAACGGCTTTCACTATGCCTTCTACACCTTCATGGGCTGGGAGCTGGTCGATGTTCCCGAAGGTCCGACGACGCCCGATCTCGAGTGGCCAACCTGGATTGTCTATAGCGCGATTCCGCTCGGATCGAGCCTGATGTGCTTCCGCTTCCTGCAAGTCACGGCGAGCTTCATCAGAACCGGTGAGTTGCCGCACCACGACCACGGTCATGTCGATGGTATCGACGAGGCAACCATTGCCGAGGAGATCAACGCCTTTGAAATGGAGGACAACCTGCATCCACATGACCTGACCTACAAGAGACGTCATCCGGAAGATCAATCGGGTCAAGGAGGCAAAAAATAATGAACGCCGCAATCATTTTCATCCTGTTGATGTGCCTCATGCTGACCGGTATGCCGATCTCGATCTCGCTCGGTCTGACCGTTCTCAGTTTCCTCTTCATGTTTACGCAGGTGCCACTCGAATCGGTGGCCCTGAAGCTGTTCACCGGCATCGAGAAGTTCGAGATCATGGCCATTCCGTTCTTCATTCTCGCCGGCAATTTCCTGACGCACGGCGGGGTGGCGCGACGAATGATCAAGTTCGCCACCAGTATGGTCGGGCACTGGTACGGTGGTCTGGGTCTCGCCGGCGTGCTCGCCTGTGCGCTGTTCGCCGCAGTCTCGGGTTCTTCACCGGCGACGGTGGTGGCGATCGGATCGATCCTGATGCCGGCGATGCTCAAGGCCGGATTCCCGAATCGTTTCGGGGCCGGCGTCATCACCACCTCGGGCGCGCTCGGCATCCTGATCCCGCCGTCGATCGTGATGGTCATGTATTCGGTGGCGACCAATACCTCGGTCGGCGCACTGTTCATGGCCGGAGTGATTCCCGGCATCGGTCTGGCTTGCGTGCTCGGCGGCGTGACCTGGTATCGGGCCAGGAAGTTCGATTACCCACGCATGAAGAAAGCGACTTTGGGCGAGCGCTGGACCGCTTTCCGGGAATCGGTGTGGGGCCTGCTGCTGATCGTGGTGGTCATGGGTGGCATCTACAGCGGCATGTTCACACCGACCGAGGCGGCGGCGATGAGCGCGGTTTACGCCTTCTTCGTCGCCGTCTTCGTGTACAAGGACCTGTCGATGAAGGATGTGGCACGGGTGCTGCTGAACTCGGCCAACATGTCGGCGATGCTGCTGTATATCATCACCAACGCCGTGCTGTTCTCGTTCATCATGACCAACGAGAACATCCCGCAGGCGCTGGCCGACTGGATGCTGGGCCATGGTCTGGGCATGATCGCCTTCCTGCTGGCGGTGAACGTCATCCTCCTGCTGGCCGGCAACTTCATGGAACCGTCGTCGATCGTGCTGATCTTTGCGCCGATCCTCTTCCCGGTGGCGATGAAACTCGGAATTGACCCGGTGCACTTCGGCATCCTGATGGTGGTGAACATGGAAGTCGGCATGTGCCATCCGCCGGTCGGCCTCAACCTGTACGTCGCCTCGGGTATTACCAAGATGGGGATTACCGAACTCACCATCGCGGTCTGGCCGTGGCTGCTGTCGATGCTCGCCTTCCTGGTCGTGGTGACCTACGTACCGATCATCTCGACCTGGCTGCCGAGGACGCTCGGCATGATGTAGCCGACAGCCGGTGGTTTGATGCCTGACCATGGCGCGCGTACGGGAAACCCGTACGCGCGCCATGCATTTTGGCATCCAGGTCGGCATTCGTGCCCGAGTCTTGGTATAATTTAAGGTTGTGTGTCTAGCAATTTGATTTGTCGTTGTTTTTCCTGTCTACCTGCCTTTGGAGAATAGCTCATGGCCATCGAACGCACCCTTTCCATCATCAAGCCTGACGCGGTTGCCAAAAACGTGATCGGCAAGATCTACTCTCGTTTCGAGTCGAATGGCCTGAAAGTGATCGCTTCCAGGATGGCCTGGTTGTCGCCGCAGGAAGCCGGGGCGTTCTACGCCGTGCATCGCCAGCGTCCCTTCTTCAACGATCTGGTTTCGTTCATGATTTCTGGCCCGGTGATGATCCAGGTTCTCGAAGGTGAGAGCGCGATTGCCAAGAACCGCGAGTTGATGGGCGCCACCGATCCGAAGAAGGCCGAGCCGGGAACCATTCGTGCGGACTTCGCCGAGTCGATCGACGCCAATGCCGTGCATGGCTCCGACGGCGAAGATACGGCGAAAGTTGAAATCGCCTTTTTCTTTCCGGCGATGAGCGTTTATTCGGGACGCTAGCCCGAATCAATATCGACGGCCGTTGCAAGCGCCATGGGGCATACCCCCTCTTTTGTCGCCGGCCCTCTTCGCGCGTGCGCGCGAGCGTCGGCGCGAGGGTCGCGTCGGCGACTGCTACCCTGACATGCCTCGATGATGGTAAATCTGCTTGATCTCGATAGCACCGGCCTGATGGCCTTCTTCGCCGAACACGGGGAGAAGGCTTTTCGCGCTACGCAGGTGCTGCGCTGGTTGCATCGTTGTGGGCAGAATGATTTCGATGCGATGACCGACATCGCCAAGAGCCTGCGTGGGAAGCTCAAGGGCATCGCTGTGGTTTCGCCGCCGGCGGTGATCTCTGACCGCGTCGCGGACGATGGTACGCGCAAATTCCTTTTCGATGTCGGCGGCGGTAACGCCGTCGAGTCGGTCTTCATTCCCGAAGAGGAACGGGGGACGCTCTGCATTTCGACGCAAGCGGGTTGTGCCCTTGAATGCTCATTCTGCTCTACCGGCAAGCAGGGTTTCAACCGCAATCTGACAGTGGCCGAGATTGTCGGCCAGCTCTGGCAGGTGCGGCAGGCCCTGGCTGCCGACGCCGGGCAGGATGTGCAGGACGAGCGGGTGATCAGCAATGTCGTGCTGATGGGCATGGGCGAACCGCTGGCGAACCTTGAGCATACCGTAACCGCCCTGCGCGTACTGCTTGACGACAATGCCTATGGTCTGTCGCGTCGCCGGGTGACGGTATCGACCTCGGGCCTGGTGCCGGCGATGGATCGTCTGCGCGACGAGTGTCCGGTAGCGCTGGCGGTTTCACTGCATGCACCGAATGACCGTCTGCGCGATGAACTGGTGCCGATCAACCGGAAATATCCCTTGCGCGCGTTGCTGGGGGCCTGCCAGCGCTACCTTGAGAAGGCGCCACGCGACTTCGTGACCTTCGAATACGTGATGCTCGACGGGGTGAACGACACCGATGCTCAGGCACGGGAGCTGCTGGCCCTGACGTGCGGGGTACCCTGCAAGTTCAACCTGATCCCATTCAATCCCTTCCCCGGTTCAGCCTACCGGCGCTCGCCGGCCGCGCGCATTCGCCGTTTCGCAGAGATTCTGATCGAGGCCGGGGTAGTGACCACCACGCGCAAGACGCGTGGCGACGATATCGACGCCGCTTGTGGGCAGTTGGCGGGACGGGTTTTCGACCGAACTAGGCGTACCGGCCAGCAGATCCTGCGTCTCGATCGAGTGGATCTGTGCACATGAGGCGGCTGCTGCCCGGGATTCTCGTCTGCCTGTGCCTTGGCGCCTGCTCATCGGGAACGGTGTCTTCGTCGAGCACCCAGAAGGCTTCCGAAGAAGCCGCCGACTCGCGTACGCCGACCAAACCTCGGGATCCCCGCACACGCGCCAAACTGCACACGGAGCTCGGTGCGCTTTACCTGCAGAATGGCAATCTTGCCGTAGCCCTCGAAGAGCTGACCATGGCCATCGTGATCGACCCGGACTATGCCAAGGCCTATGCGACACGTGGATTGGCAGGTTTCCATGTGCGCGAGATGCAACTCGCGGACCAGGATTTTCAGCGCGCACTGAGTATTGACGGCAACGACCCCGAGATCAACAATAACTATGGCTGGTTCCTGTGCCAGGTGGGGCGAGAAAAGGAAGCGATCACTTTTTTTCAGCGCGCTATCAGGAACCCGCTGTATGAGACTCCGGAACGCGCCTATCTGAATGCCGGTGCCTGTTACGTCAAAATCGGCGATTTTGCTGCAGCGGAGAATTTTGTCCAGCACAGTCTGCGGATCGCTCCGGATAATCCGCAGGCCTTGTTGCAAATGGCCGGCATCAACTATCGACGCGGTTACATCGAACTGGCGAAGCAGCAACTCTCGGAGTTGCTGCGCAAGACCGAGCCCAGCGCCGAGGCGTTGTGGCTCGGGGTACGGGTCGAGCGCCGGCTTGGTGAGCGGGTCGCCGAGGCACGCTACGGCAGCCAGTTGCGGCGCAAATTCCCACTCTCGCCAGAGACCCAGGAACTGCTCAGAGGCAACTACGAATGAGTGAACCATCCGCACCCCCCAGTCCAGCGGAACAGAGCTTCCCGGCCGTGGAAATCTCGCCGGCGCAAGGCGTGGCCGGCGAGGCAGCGCCGCTCGTATCCGTTGACGTCGGGCAGCAACTGCGCGCTGCCCGCGAGGCCAGGAACATGAGCCTGGCCGAGGCGGCACAGTCGCTCAAGCTCGCTCCGCGACAGGTGGAAGCCCTCGAAGCCGAGGACTGGGCAGCGTTGCCCGGCAATACGATGATCAGGGGTTTCGTTCGCAACTACGCACGCCTGCTGAATATCGAATCGGATCTGCTGATGCGTGGGCTGGATGCCGCGCAATTGCAGCAGACGCTGCACCTCGAGATCTCGGCAGGTACCAGTGCCAGTTTGCCGCAAGCGGGTCGCCGCGTTGAACGCCGCGATTATCTTGCCGCGCTGGCCGGGCTGTTGCTGCTGGGCCTTGCCGTGCTCGCCTATTTCTACGTCCCTGCCGATTTCTGGCGGGACAAACTCGGCGGCCTGCTCGGCCGCGGCGCCTCGCAGGCGCCAGTCGAGGAGCCGGCACCGCCGCCGCCAGTCGTTGCCGTGCCCAAGGCTGCCGTTGGGGAATCGGTGACGGTCCTCGCGACCCCGCATACAACCCTGCTGTCCGACATGGTGGCGCCAACCCGACCGGCGGAAGGCTCCGCCGCATCGGCCGGCGGCGGCCTGAAGTTGAGCTTTGCGCAGCCGGCATGGGTCGAGGTACGCGATGGGCGCGGGCAAACGATTTTCGCCGAACTGGGTTCGGCGGGTAGCCAGCGGGAAATCGATGGACAGCCACCTTTCTCGCTGGTGGTTGGCAATGCAGCGAACGTAAAGCTCGAGTACCGGGGCAGGGCGATAGAGCTCGCACCACGCAGCAAGGATGATGTGGCGCGGCTCACTGTCGAATGAGCAAACTGGTGGACCACACTCCGTGAGCAATTCGATGTATTCGGTACCGCGTCGGCAAACGCGAACGGTACGGGTCGGCCAGGTCACCGTCGGCGGCGCGTCACCGGTGGTGGTACAGTCGATGACCAACACCGATACGGTCGACGTCGTCAGAACAGCGATACAGTGCGCGGAACTGGCACGTGCCGGTTCGGAACTGGTGCGCATTACCGTTAATACCCCCGAAGCTGCCGCGGCCGTGCCGGCGATCTGTGCCCAGCTCGAGCGCATGGGTGTCGCGGTTCCCTTGATCGGAGACTTCCATTACAACGGCCATCGCCTGCTGGCAGCGTATCCCGATTGCGCGCAGTTGCTCGCCAAGTACCGCATCAACCCCGGTAATGTCGGGCACGGCCGAAAGCGCGACGAACAGTTCGCGCAAATGATCGAACTCGCCTGCCAATACCAGAAGCCGGTGCGCATCGGCGTGAACTGGGGAAGTCTGGATCAGGACTTGTTGGCGCGCATCATGGATGACAATGCCCGTCGTCCCGAGCCGCGCGATGCGGTCGAGGTGATGCGCGAGGCGATGGTTGCTTCGGCGCTGGAGTCTGCCGTCCGCGCCGAGTCCCTGGGCATGCCAGGTGAACGGATCATCCTGTCGTGCAAGGTGTCCGGCGTGCAGGATCTGATTGCCATCTATCGCGAGTTGTCCCGCCGTTGTGATTACCCCTTGCACCTTGGTTTGACCGAGGCCGGCATGGGCTCGAAAGGCATCGTCGCGTCGACCGCGGCAATGGCGGTGCTGTTGCAGGAAGGCATCGGCGATACCATTCGCGTTTCGCTGACTCCGGAACCCGGCGGCAAGCGCACGCAGGAGGTTATCGTTGCCCAGGAGATGTTGCAGACCATGGGACTGCGCGCTTTCACCCCGATGGTTGTCGCCTGCCCTGGTTGTGGACGCACGACCAGTACCTTCTTCCAGGAACTGGCACAGTCAATCCAGGAACATGTCCGTCAGCGCATGCCGCAGTGGCGGGCTGACTACGACGGCGTCGAGAACATGACGCTGGCGGTGATGGGCTGCGTCGTCAATGGGCCGGGGGAGAGCAAGCATGCCAATATCGGCATCAGCCTGCCGGGTACCGGCGAAGTTCCGGCCGCACCGGTGTTCGAAGATGGCGCCAAGACGGTTACCCTGCGCGGCGAACACATCGCCGAAGAATTCACCGCCATCGTCGATGCTTACGTGGCGCGTACTTACCAGAGAAAGTTTGCCGGCTGATGATGACTCCGAAGATCCAGTCGGTGCGCGGGATGAACGATATCCTGCCCGACGAGGCCGAATTCTGGGACCTTTTCGAGGAAACCATCCGCTCGTGGCTCAAGAGCTATGGTTACCGCCCGATCCGCCTGCCGATCGTCGAGCCGACACCGCTGTTCAAGCGTGCCATCGGCGAAGTGACCGACATTGTCGAGAAGGAGATGTACTCCTTTGTCGATGCGCTCAACGGCGAAGCACTGACATTGCGTCCCGAGGGTACCGCCGGCTGCGTTCGCGCCGCCATCCAGCACAATCTCGTGGCGCAACAGCCGCAGCGGCTCTACTATATGGGCCAGATGTTCCGGCATGAGCGGCCGCAGAAAGGGCGTTATCGCCAGTTTCATCAGGTCGGCGTCGAAGCGCTTGGCTTTGCCGGTCCCGACATTGATGCCGAACAGATCCTGATGAGCGCGCGTTTGTGGGGCGACCTCGGCCTCGACGGCGTAGCGCTGCAAATCAACACACTGGGTCAGGCGGCCGAGCGGACGCGCCATCGCTCCGAGTTGATCGGTTATTTGGAGCGGCACGGCGAACTGCTCGACGAAGACGCCAGAAGACGCTTGCACAGCAACCCGCTACGTATTCTCGATAGCAAGAACCCGGCGCTGCAGGAGATCATTCGCGACGCACCCCAGCTGATCGACCATCTGGGTGCGGAGTCGATGGCGCATTTCGAGAGCGTGCAACAGGTGCTGCGCGATGCGGGTCAGCCCTTCGAGATCAATCCCCGCCTGGTGCGTGGTCTCGACTACTATAACCTGACCGTTTTCGAGTGGGTCACGGATCGGCTGGGAGCGCAGGGGACAGTCTGTGCCGGCGGACGTTACGATGGCCTGGTGCAGCAACTGGGCGGCAAGTCGGTTCCGGCCTGCGGTTTCGCCATGGGAGTCGAGCGGTTGCTGGCGCTGCTTCGCGAGGCTGGTGGAGAAACCACCGCAGCGGCAGTGGACGTCTATCTTGTCCATCAGGGCAGCGCTGCTTCGCGTCTCGCGGTACGGGTCGCCGAGGGGCTACGTGATCAGGGGATCGACGTGCTGTTCCATTGCGGCGGTGGCGGCTTCAAGGCGCAGATGAAGAAGGCCGATGCCTCGGGGGCGAATTTTGCCGTGATCATCGGCGACGACGAGGCAGAAGCCGGCGAGGTAACGCTCAAGGCCCTGCGCGCGAATGGGGAACAACCGAACGAGCAGAAGCGGGTCAGTGTCGATGACCTCGCCGAAGCAATCATGGGTTCTATTTTGGATTGGGAAGAATCGTAATGGCTACTTACGACCTCGAAGAACAGGAACAAATTGCCGAAATCAAGGCCTGGTGGCAGCAGTACGGCAACCTCCTGGCCGGCATCGTGACTGCGGCCGCGATCGTCGTTGTCGCCTGGCAAGGCTGGAACTGGTATCAACGCAATCAGGCGGCGCAGGCGTCGATGGTATACGGCTCACTACAGAAGGCGGTTCGCGACAACGATCTGCAGCGCATCAAGGCAAGCAGTGGCGAACTGCTTGAAAAGTTTGGTGGCACGGCCTATGCCCCAATGGCCGCCTTGACCACGGCCAGGATGCTGTTTGATGCCGGCGATGCCAAGACCGCCAAGCTGCAGTTGCTGTGGGTCGTCGAGCATGGCCAGGATGAATTGCGTGATCTGGCACGTTTGCGCCTGGCGACCTTGCTGCTTGACGAGAAAGCTTACGACGAGGCGCTCAAGCAAGTCGATGAGGCTGCCAATAGCGGCTTCGCCGCGCGTTTTCAGGACACGCGTGGCGACATTTTTGGTGCCCAGGGCAAGACGGTCGAAGCGCGCGCCGCGTACCAGGCAGCACTGGCGAAACTCGAAGAGGCCGATCGGCAATCCGGCAGGAGTGAAAGCACGCTGCCGGATCGACAGGCGAACGCTGCCTATCGTGAAATCCTGCATCTGAAGCGGGATGCGCTTGGGGAGCCCAACTGATGAAGCGGTGCATGCTCGCAGCAGCCTGCCTGTCTGCTTTGCTGGCCGGTTGCTCGACGCTCGACGCCCTTAATCCGTTTGCGAGCAGTGGACCGAAGATGGCCGAACTGCAGCCGATCCAGGCGACCGCTGAAGTGCGTGTGCTTTGGAACAACACGGTTGGCAAGGCGGAGGAACTCAACTTCGTCCCGGCGGTGGTGGATGCCTCGGTTTACGCGGCAGCTCGGGACGGCACGGTCGCCCGCTTCGACGATGGCCAGCAAGTCTGGCGGATCAAGCTCGAACAGCCGCTTTCGGGTGGCGTCGGCGCCGATGAGCGACGGTTCGTGGTCGGTACCGCCAAGGGTGAGATCCTGGCTTTTGCCACGGCTGACGGCAGCCCCTTGTGGAAAGCCAGGGCCAGCAGCGAGATCGTTGCACCGCCCCTGGTCCGCGACGGGTTGGTGATTGTGCGCAGTGGCGACCATCGCCTGGCGGCTTATGATGCCGTCGACGGTAAGCGCAAGTGGATTTATCAACGTCCGAGCACGCCGCTGTCGCTGCGCGCGACCGCCAGCCCGGTGCTGGTCGATAAGTACGTCTTTGCCGGCTTCCCCGGCGGTAAATTGATTGCGGTGAGCGCAGATAACGGCGCTCCGCTGTGGGAGGGAGCGGTGGCTCTTCCGAAGGGCGCCACCGAACTCGATCGCGTTGCCGATGTAAGCAGCATGCCGGTCATCGATGCGAGGATGATCTGCGCGGCTGCTTTCCAGGGGCGCGTTTCCTGCTTCGACCTGAACAGCGGCAGCCTGGTCTGGGCGCGCGAGATCTCTTCTGCCGCCGGTTTGGCGATCGACAGTCGGTTCGTTTACGTGTCCGACGACAAGGGTGCCGTGCATGCGCTCGACAAGGCGAGCGGTGCCAGTCTCTGGAAGCAGGACAAGCTCTTTCTGCGCCGGCTTACGGCGCCGATGCCGCTGCGCAATCTGGTTGTCGTAGGCGATGTGCGCGGGGTCGTGCACTTCCTGAATCGCGATGACGGCTCCTTCGTGGCCCGCTTGCCAACTGACGGCAGCCCGCTGCGCGCGCCACTGCAGCGCCTGGGATCCAATCTGTTGCTACAGACCAGTAACGGAAGCGTGCTGGCAATCGAGGTGCAATGAAGCCGAGCATCGTTCTGGTCGGACGCCCCAATGTCGGCAAGTCGACACTCTTCAACCGCCTGACCCGGACTCGCGACGCGCTGGTGGCCGACCTTCCGGGCCTCACGCGTGACCGTCACTACGGTCATGGCAGGCTGGGCAGCAAGCCCTATCTGGTGATCGATACTGGTGGCTTCGAGCCGCTGGCCAAAGACGGCATCATGTACCAGATGGCGCGCCAGACCGAGCAGGCAATCGACGAGGCCGATGTCGTGGTGTTTGTCGTCGACGGCCGCAGCGGGGTGACCGCGCTCGACAAGGAAATTGCCAACCGCTTGCGCAAATCCGGGCGGCCGGTCCTGGTGGCGGTCAACAAGTCCGAAGGCATG
This sequence comes from Pseudomonadota bacterium, assembly GCA_029780075.1. GTDB lineage: Bacteria > Pseudomonadota > Gammaproteobacteria > Burkholderiales > Rhodocyclaceae > Accumulibacter. The sequence goes on along the minus strand of JAKOZI010000101.1, from coordinate 7,243 downwards.
AGCCAGGGGATCGTCGTCTCGGATTTTCATGAACTTGGTCTCGGCCAACCACTGGCGATCTCGGCGGCGCATGGCGAGGGTGTGCGGACGCTGATCGACGAGGCACTCGATCCGTATTCTGACCAGATGGAGGGCGAGACCACCAGTGACGTGGTGAAGGTGGCCATCGTTGGCCGCCCGAATGTCGGCAAGAGCACGATGATCAACGCGCTGCTCGGCGAAGATCGCGTCATCGCCTTCGATCAACCGGGAACGACTCGCGACGCCATCCATGTCGATTTCGAGCGCGGCGGCCGGCGGTATACGCTCATCGATACCGCCGGTCTGCGCCGTCGCGGCAAGGTGTTCGAAACCCTGGAGAAATTCTCGGTAATCAAGACGCTGCAGGCGATCGAGGAGGCGCAGGTGGTGATTCTGGTGCTCGACGCACGCCAGGACATCTCCGACCAGGATGCGCATATCGGCGGTTTCATTCGTGAATCCGGCCGTGCGCTGGTCATCGCCGTGAACAAGTGGGACGGCCTCGATGCCTACACCCGCGAGCAACTCAAAGGCGCTCTCGAAAATCAGTTGTCGTTCATCGATTTCGCGCGTTTCCACTATGTGTCTGCACTCAAGGGGCAGGGGCTCGAAGCGCTTTTCCGTTCGGTCGATGCGGCCTACAAGGCGGCAACTGCCGACCTGCCAACGCCGAAGCTGACGCGTACCCTGATCGACGCGGTCGCCAGACAGGCACCCCCGCGCAGCGGTCTGTTCCGACCGAAGCTACGTTACGCTCATCAGGGTGGCAGGAACCCGCCGCTGATCGTGATCCATGGCAATGCTCTGGACAAGGTCCCGGAGTCGTACAGACGCTTTCTCGAACATACCTTCCGGGAGGTTTTCCAGTTGCAGGGGACGCCACTGCAAATCCAGTTCAATGTTTCCAGCAACCCGTTTGCCGACAAAAAGCCGCCGGAACAGAACCGTCGCAAACCGAAGCCGGTCGACAAACCGAAAATTGCCGGCAGAAGCGTGGCCAAGCCCAAGCCCGGGGCAGGCGCCGCTTCTGGCGCAACCAAGCCAAAGACCACGCCGCGTTCGCGTTGATGGGCGGCGCAGGGGTGCTTTGCCCCACAACACCGATGGGTTTTCGCGTAGCTCGCACCGGGCGGTGGTAGTGTGCATGGCGATTGCTGGCGGCTTATCCTTGCGTGCCGTGACTCTCTGCGCTACAACCCTCATATAGGCAAATCCGATGTGCCCCGCGGCGCGGCCGAAAGGTAAATTTGCCGCTGCGATGTTGCGCTGCCTGGCTTTTCGACGGATGATGAAGCCCTCGTTGGAATGCGCCGAGGGTCGGCAAGCGGTGGTCGGAGCGAAAGGCAGATGGCTTCGTTGCCGATGCGGTGCAACTGAACAAGATCAATGTACGTATCTGGAAAAGGAAAGGTGATCAAGGTTCTATTTGTTTGTATGGGAAATATCTGCCGCTCGCCGACCGCAGAGGGCGTATTTCGTCACATCTTGCGACAGAAGAACCTCAGCGACCAGGTTGAGGTGGATTCGGCCGGAACGCACGGCTATCACGCTGGCGAGGCGCCGGATCAAAGAACGCAGCGCGCCGCAGCCATTCGCAACTACAATCTGTCCGAGATGCGTGCCCGCAAGGTGGCGGCCCAGGATCTCGACTACTTCGATCTGATTCTGGCGATGGATCACAACAACCTCGGGGTTCTGAAGCGCATTTGTCCGCCGGACAAGCACGACCGCTTGGGTCTGTTGATGAGCTACTCGAAGAACTTCGACGACGATGAAGTGCCCGATCCGTACTACGGTCTCGGGCATGGTTTCGATCTGGTCCTCGACATGATCGAGGACGCCGCCAATGGCCTCGCGGAAAGCATCGAGCAACGTCTCAGGGATGCGGCAAACCCAGAGAGTACCGACGAAAATTCTGCCCAGTTGGACAAGTTGGACAGCACGGCCTGAGCGGCCACGCGTTCATCTGCGGTTGCTGGCGCCCTATGCTCCGATGCCCCGCCGTGCCATGCACTCGGGGCAGACGCCACACACCACCATTAGCGTCGCTCCGGCATCCCGCGTTCATAATGACCGTGTCAGCGGCGTCCGCAGGGCTGTCGGACTCCTTTTCTTCCATCAACTCAGGGTGCGGGAGCGCAGCCATTCAGCAAAGACATCCGGTGGCAGGGGGTGGGCATAGAGATAGCCCTGGCCATTGTGGCAGCCGGAAGCGTCGAGTTCGCTATGCTGATCGACCATTTCGACGCCTTCGGCGACGACGCTCATGCCGAGGTGGCGCGCCAGCGAGATGATCGCCGAGCCGATCGCCCGATCATCGGCGCTGGTCGAGATGCCGTCGATGAAGCTGCGTGCGATCTTGAGTTCGTGGATCGGGAAGCGTTTGAGATAGGACAGTGATGAAAACCCGGTTCCGAAATCATCAATGCTGATCATCACGCCAAAAGCAACCAGTTCGGCGAGCATCCGTTGGGCGCGATCGAAATCCATCAGCACGCCTTCGGTAATTTCAATGCACAGGCGCTGCGGTGCGACGCCATGCGCGTTGACGATGCGCATCAGGTCGGCGGCCATGCCCTCCTTGCGGAAGTGCCGAGCCGAGATGTTGACGCTGATACGAACCGGCGGCAGACCGTCCTGATCCCAAGCGACGATCTGCCGACAGGCCTCACCCAGCACCCATTCGTCAATGGCCACAATCAGATTGCTTTGCTCGGCGACCGGAATGAAGACCACCGGTTCCACCAGTTCCCCGTTGCAGTGCCAGCGCACCAGAGCCTCGGCGCCGACCACCGTGTGGTTCTCCAGTTTGATCTGCGGCTGGTAGTAAATGAACAACTCCTTGTTCTCGATCGCTCGCCGCAGGCCTGTCTCCAGTGCCAGTCGCCGCGTTGCCTGATGGGCCAGGTCGGCGGTGAAGAAGCGGAAGGCATTCTTGCCGTGATCCTTGGCCCGATACATGGCCGAGTCAGCATTGCGCATCAGCGCGTTGGCATCGGACGCATCCTCGGGGAACATGCTCAGACCGATGCTGGCACTGATGAAGCACTCGTGCTCTTCAAACTGGTAGCTGGCACTCAGGGTGCTGAGCAGGCGCTCTGCGGTCAGCGTCGCCTCGCGGCGATCGGCGGTTTCGAGCAGGACGACAAACTCGTCACCCCCCAGGCGGGCGACGGTGTCTTCGGCACGCACGCAGTCGAGCAGGCGCATCGCCGCTTGTTTGAGCAGCTTGTCACCGGTGACATGGCCGAGGGTGTCGTTGACCACTTTGAAGTTGTCGAGATCGATGAACACCACGCCAATGCTTTCGCGCGAGCGCTCGGCACGCGCCAGAGCCAGATGCAGGCGGTCATTGAACAGCGCACGGTTGGGCAGCCCGGTCAGTTCATCGTGTGTCGCCAGGTATTCGATACGCTGCTGTGACTCGCGAACCTTGGTGATGTCGCTGAACATGCCGACGTAGTTCACAACCTTGCCGTTCTTGTCCTTGACCGTATTGATCGACAACCATTCGAGGAACTGCTCGCCGTTCTTGCGGCAATTCCAGATCTCTCCCTGCCAGACGCCGAGGCGGTTGACGCGGTCCCACATGTCGACGTAGACCTCGGGCGCGGTTCTTTCCGAACGCAGGATGCTCGGTTTCTTGCCGACGACTTCCTTGCGCGGAAAACCGGTCAGGGTGGTGAAAGCATCATTGACGGTCAGGATGCGCTGCTCGGTGTCGGTGACCATGACGCCTTCGGAAGCGCGCTCGAAAACCATCGCCGCCAGCCGCAAACGTTCTTCGGCACGCTTGCGGGCGGTAATGTCGGTGGCCTGGAAACACAAACCGGTGATCGCCCCGTCGTCGTCGAAGAGCGGAAAGCGCACGGCAAGGAAATGACGATCGCCACCGGCCAGCGGCAGCGCCTCTTCGCGCTCGATTTCCCGGCGCAGACGCATCGCCTCGATCTCGCTGTCGCGGAACAGATCGCACACGGCTTCGGGAAAAAGTTGCCGATCGGTCTTGCCGATCGCCTGTCCGGCCTCAAACCCGAAGGTCTGCTCGAACTTGGGGTTGGCAAACTGGTAACGCCCGGAAGCGTCCTTGACCGCCATCAGCGATACCGAATTGTTCATTACCGCGAGTAACCTGACCTGTGTTTCGCGCGCCGAGCGCTCGATTTCGTAGAGGCTGGTGTTGTCGGTAAAGAGCATGATGACCCCGGCAATGCGTTGCGTGTCGCGCAGCAGCGGAGCGATGTGTAGAGCGTAGTGGCGACGGTTGGCATTGACGATCTGGCGGTCGAGTGCATTCTGGGTGTCGATCACCTTCTGACTGTCGGCTACCAGATCCGGCATGTCCGGGGCCAGAGGCAAATCCCGTAAATGACGACCGACCTGAGCCGCACCCAGTTTGAAGAGCCGTGCAGCACCGCTGTTGAAGCGCAACAGGCAGGCATTGCGGTCAAGCACCAGCAAGGGATAGTCGACACTGTTCTGGATACACTCCAGTTCGATATTGAGTTCCTGCGTTTCAGCGGTCTTGATCTGCAGTTCTTCGTTGTCCGTTGCCAGTTCTTCGTTGGTCGATTGCAGTTCTTCGTTGGACGCTTCGAGTTCCTCGTTGGAGGCCTGCATTTCCTCGTTTGAAGCCTGGATCTCCTCGTTGAGTGCCTGCATTTCCTCGTTCGAGGTTTCGAGTTCCTCGACCAGCGTCTGCAAGTGTTCGCGCGTGGCCGCCAGTTCGTCCTCGAGCTCCTTGTCGGTGACGTTGCTGCTGTCCTCGACGGTGTTCTTGCCGGCCGGCGGTGCGATCCACTCGATGCAGACCATGAACAGCGCTTCATTACCGGCAGCCAATACCGGATGCACCGAAAGGCGGACACCGCGATTCGGGTCGAGCGCCTTGATGTGCCGGGGACGTCCGGGTGCCACGGCCTGTTTGACTTGCGCCTGGCGCATCAGGACCTGCACTTCGGTGCGCAACTCGCGACGTATCAGCGAGATCAGGTCGAAGGCCGGTCGGCCTGGAGAAACGTTGAGCAGGCGGCTGGCGTCGCCATGAATATGGCGAATTTCAAACTTGCTGTTGATCAGGATGCTGGTCGGGATGAAATGGCGCCCGGCGGCTTCGAGCAGGATGTTTTCGAAACCCAGCGGCGTTGTCGGCTTGCTGACGCGCTGGTGCTGGTTGAGGCCCGCGGCCGGGAGTTGCATCTCGGAACGTAGCAGCGGCAGACGAGCGCCGACGCCATGACGACGGTAAAGTCGACCTTCCTTATCGACCACGCCGAACAGCGCTTCCTGCTGGAAGATGCCTTCGGACTTGCCGAGGAACAGGTAAGCACCCGGGTTGAGGGCGTAATGAAACACCGACAGCAACCGTGCCTGCAACTCGCTCTGAAAATAAATCAGGACATTACGGCAACTGACCAGATCCAGGCGAAGAAAGGGCGGGTCCTGCACCAGATCCTGACGGGCGAAGATCACCACGTCGCGGAGGTTCTTGTTGATCTCGTAGCGATCGCCGTGCGGTGTGAAGTTGGCACGCAGGCGGGCGCGGTCCATGTGCGCCAAGCTAGACGCGGCAAAAACGCCGCGCCGCGCCAGCGCCATCGCATCCAGGTCAATGTCGGTGGCGAAGATCTGCAGCCGATATTGGTCGAAAGAGGCACCCAAACGTTCGGAAAACAGGATGGCCAGCGAATAGGCCTCCTCGCCGGTCGCGCAGCCGGCAACCCAGACGCGAATATCGTCACCGGGTTGCTTGTTGGCGAGGATGTCGGCCACGACCTTGTCGAGCCGAAGAAAAGCTTCGGTATCGCGAAAAAAGGCGGTGACCGAGATCAGAATGTCCTTGCACAGCTTGTCAAGTTCGACCGGCGTCTGGTCGACCACCTGCAGGTAATCGAGCAGCGTGCTGACGTGGTTGGCAGCCATGCGCCGCTCGATGCGCCGCCACAGGGTCGGCTCCTTATACTGCGAGAAATCCACCTTGGTACGGGCGCGAACCTTGCCGAGCAGCGTTTTCAGCGTCGCCGGGGCGCTCGCCGCCTGTGTGGCGACAGGAATCAGGCCGCGGTTGAGAACGATCAGGCTGATCTCGGCGCCCATGTTCTCGGGTGGTAGTATCCAGTCCACACTGCCGGTGTCGATTGCCGACTGTGGCATGCCATTGTATTTGGCGGTTTCGGGGTCCTGAGAGAAGGTGAATCCACCCGCCGCCTTGATCGCATGGATACCGGCCGCACCATCGGAACCTGTACCGGAGAGGATGATGCCGATAGTCGATTCGCCGACCTCTTCGGCGAGCGAGGCAAAAAATCGGTTCACCGAAGGCTTGGGCAGCGATTCGCGCGCCGGTTCGACGAGGCGGAAATGTCCGGCCACCAGCGTCAGGTTGCGATTCGGTGGGGTGATGTAAACCGTGTTCGGCTCCGGCAGCATGCCGTCCTCGATGTCCCGAACCGGCATCGTCGTCTCGCGACCGAGCAACTGCGACATCATGCTGCGGTAGGTCGGCGACAGATGCTGAACCACCACGTAGCTCAGCCCGAGATTTTTCGGCAGGCCCGGCAACAGCAGGCTCAGTGCTTCCAGACCGCCGGCCGAGGCGCCGATGCCGACAATGAATGGCCGTTCGTCGTTCCTGACCGGATGCGCCTCGTCGCCATGGGCTTTAGCCACGGGCATCGGCGGTCGTGAAACACTGCGCCGCTTTTTGGGTTCTTCTGCGTTGCTGATGGTCATCGTATTGGTTGTTCTGCTCTGTAATGCACTTCGCGTCTCGTCCAGGCTGGAAGGGACCGACGCTGGACGGCCGTCGGAAAACCCAGCAGTGGACCTGTGTCTTCCAGATCTGGTTCCCCTTCAGGCCGGCGGGGGCGTCGCAGGAACTCTTCGGTTCAGCTCGGGCGGCAACGCATTGTATTCCTAAGCCGGCGAAGCCGGAACCAAACAGGATGAGGTTTCAGTCATAGCCAAAACGGGATAAGCGGAGGCGACCATGACACAGATATTGACGGATCGGTATCACGATCGGCTTGCCGGAACGCTCTCCTGCTACGACCGGATCGTGATTACAGGGACGTTGCCCGGTGCGTGCTACGCGGCGGGAATGACGAGTTTTCTCAATGCCCGGCACATCCGCATTTTTGACTACCCGCGCTTTGCCGAACCGCTGCGTGATCGCATTCGTGAAGCCGCACAGGCTCTGGCGACCGCGCAGGGAGCGCGAATC
>JAKOZI010000094.1 GCA_029780075.1 Pseudomonadota bacterium | reverse complement strand
CACGATAGGACTCGCGAAGCAGGATGGCCGGCCTGGACTTTCGGTTGGGGACACGGGCGATGTACATGCCGACGATAATATGCAATAGCAGATTGTTTGTAAAGGCATATTATTACATTTACATGCCTACACTTTTTGCCGACTTCATGACTTCTTACAATGAATCCACGACTTACCTCAAGGGGTCCGGGAAGGTCCGTCGGATGTTGGAAGACCACCCTGGCGATCACCGCATTCCACATTGCCTGCACCGGATAGTCGTTTCGGCCCTTCGCCCGCCATGCTTCGAGGGCCTGCATCAGCGCATCGTCCGGCATGTAATCGAGCGCCAACGATAAACGGTCGAGGTCGGAGCCGCTTTCAACGTCTTCCCAGGAAAAGCTCCGGGCTTGCGGGACATGGTAGCGCTCACGAGCAAATGGCCGACCCGACGCAGTTCATCGAACCCGTCTGGCGCCATGGCAGAACATTCGTGATCACAGGCATCTACTGCGCGACATGAGCGAGCTGACGGCTGCGCTGCAGCGCAGCTGCGGCCAGTGCCTTTTGCAACAACTCTTTGCCCGCCGCATCCAAGCGGCGCTGCTGCCGGTAGGCCAAGAAAAAGCGCAGTCGTTGCTGGCGAGAAAAATAATACGGCGCTGCCGCATCCAGACACGCGAGGTCAGCGGCGCGTTCGGCCACGCTCAGCGGACGGACTAACAGGCGGCCACGTGGGGCGTCAATGACTGAAAGCTGGGCGAGAGAATTGTTCGCGATGACGAGGTTGCGCCAGAACAGATCACGGTGGAGAAAATTTCGTGCGTGCATCGCGCCTACCAGCCGGGCGGTCTCCATCAACAGATCGCGTGTGGCGCAGTGCCTTTCGGCGATTGGCAAGAGAGGTAGTTGATCACGGATAAAAGTGTCGAGCCCGGTCGGTTCAGGAATGCCTGCCGTGATAAGAAACGAGCGCCACAGCCATCCCCAGCGGCGCTCTTCGCCGAAAGCGACAGGGTGGGCCCGGCTCAAGCCCCATTCGCACAAGCGGGACAGGTTGCGGAATTCGCGCTCGACCATGGACTCGCCAAACAGCATCCCGCGAAAAACCCGGCTGCGAAGCTGCCCCCAGCGGGAGACCCAATATTTTTTGAGGAACAAGAATTCTGGGCCGGAGCAGCTGGGGGTATCCAGTCGCCGCACTTCGCTGCTGCCGCTCGTGCGAACAATCGTGCCGGCGGTCAGGGCAAATATCGCCTCCACCGAGTATAAGCCGGCGGCGCGCAATGCTTCCTCCCACCCAGGCGCAAGGTAGGTGCGTTGGGTGCGAAGCATAGCACGAGGGCCTCAGCGCGGCACGCGCTCGAAGACGGCCAGATGCAGGTTGTTGATGAGGTCGAGCCGGAAGTTTTTCACCAGCCGGAAACCATATTCCGCAAAGTAAGCGGACACCTCGGCGAGCGACGTGTTGAAGACCGTCAGTTTTCTTCCACGCAACTTGCGGATTTCTTGCTCCAAGGCGCGCAAGGTCTTGGGATTGAAATACGACATCGCCACATGCCGGCGTGCGACGCGGCACAGTTCGCCGACGACCTTACGGCGCAGTTCCGCGTTGGGTAGGTGATGAAAGAAACGGAAGCAGATGATGGCGTCAAAACTTTTATCCCGCTGCGAGAGTTGTTCGATATCCTCCTTGAATACATCTACCTTCAATCCGTTGGCCGCCGTGGTTTCACGGGTGATCTGGAGCATCGGATCGGAGTAATCCCCAGCGCTTATTTGGTAACCGAGTTGGCCGAGCAACACCGTCACGCGTCCACCACCACAGGGCATGTCCAGTACACTGGCGGGTTTCGGAATCAGTTGGAAGGCGCGAGCAACGAGTCTTAATTCGGGGATATTGCGCCGCGCGTCCCGGTTGGCGTAGGCACGGGCCTTGACTTCGGTGTACTTGGACTTGGCGCCGTAGGCAACGTCAGATTCGGTCATAGAATTTCCAGCAATAATTCGTCGCACATATGCATAGGACACCCCGCAGAACCCCATGGAGTATATCAACTACGGTCAATCCAGAGACATTTTTCGGCATCTTCGATGATGTTGCCAGTGCCCTCGACTTCGACGACAAGAGCATGGCCGCCGTGGTGTCGAACATCCAGGAACTCAACAAAGACCGGCTGCCGGAAGCGATGCAGAAATGTCCTTCCCCCTCTGGGAGCGACTTGTATGGTGGGAGAGGTCTCGGTGCCCGAGCGGCTAACCTGATGGCATAGTTTGCCTTGTTCGGTGCGAACCGCCTCCTGCATCCCTCGAATGCACCGTGGTCGGGGAGGGAACGGAGGGGTTCATTGTCGTAATCGCATCAACTGGTCAGCGGACAGCGCCAGGATGCCGAACATCAGGTGGGCCATCACTTTGGTATCGCCCCTGACTCTGAGGGTGTTGCCGCCGAATTCGTCCTTGAGCCGCGCGTTGCTGCGCTCGGCGGCGGTACGCTCGTTATTCTTCGTGCCCCGATCACAGCGCGTGGGAATCTCATCGAGCATTTGCGCCAACGTTTGCCCGCGTTGGCGCTGGATCGGGGACGCTTTCGCTGCCGGACGCACTTCGCCGCGCCGCGGGCGGCCGCGTTTTCTGGCCGGTGCTGGCGTTTCAGGCACCGTCGTTTCGGCAGCGCTCTCTTCACCCGGCAACAGGGCGGATG
>JAKOZI010000082.1 GCA_029780075.1 Pseudomonadota bacterium | reverse complement strand
GTGGTCGACATGATCAAGAACAACGAGATTGTCCTGATCATCAACACCGTCGATGAGAAGCGCAAGGCGATCAGCGACTCGCGCTCGATCCGCACCTCCGGACTGGCGGCACGCGTGACGATCTACACCACGATCTGGGGAGCGGAAGCAGCAGCGGCCGGAATCCGGAACCGCGGCGAGTTGGTCGTCTATCCAATACAGGATTTGCACGCACAACTCCACTAGATAACCCTTAGAACCGTCGTAGCCGCCGACCTGGCGCGCCGGCGGTTTTCGTTGGCAGCCAATGATATGAGCAAGGTACCTGTTACCGTTCATGGAGCCGAAAAACTCCGTGCTGAACTGCATCACATGAAGACTGTCGAGCGGCCGCGTGCCATCGCGGCGATCGCCGAGGCGCGCTCGCACGGAGACCTTTCGGAGAACGCCGAGTACGATGCCGCAAAGGAACGGCAAGGCTTTGTCGAGGGACGCATCAAGGAAGTCGAGGGCAAACTGGCGAACGCCCAAATCATCGACCCCAAACTGCTCGACGCTGACGGGCGCTGTGTTTTCGGGGCAACGCTCGATCTCGAGGACCAGGAATCGGGTGCCCGCGTGTGTTATCAGATCGTTGGCGAGGATGAAGCCGACATCAAGGCGGGCAAGATTTCGATCAACTCGCCAATCGCTCGGGCACTGATCGGCAAGTTTGCCGGCGACATCGCAGAGGTACAGGCTCCAGGTGGCATACGCGAATACGAAGTCATCGACGTCCGCTACGAATAGGGGATCGGCGATGCGACGTCTTGCCGATGCTCTCCATGACGTGGCGTTGACGCTCTGGGTGGGTGGCTTGTGGGTCATCGGCTATCTCGTCGCACCAACCCTGTTTGCAACGTTGAGTAACGATCGTCAGACGGCAGGCTTGCTGGCCGGTCGGTTGTTCGAGTCGATGGGTTGGGTAGGTCTCGCCTGCGCCGTCTACCTGCTGCTGTTCGTGTTCCTGCGTGTGGGCACTACCGCCTTGCGCCGCTGGAACTTCTGGTTGCTCGTACTGATGCTGCTGCTGACCGCGGTCAGCCTGTTCGGCGTGCAGCCGTTGCTGGCGCAACTCAAGGCCGATGCCTTGCCGCGAGAAGTCATGGAAAGCGTACTCCGCAACCGCTTCGCCGCCTGGCATGGCGTTTCGAGCATCCTCTACCTCGTTCAGACCCTGCTCGGGTTACTGCTGGTGACCAGTTCCGGGCGACCCACAAGGTAGCACCACGGATCGCTGGGTGACCACATCCCTGCGATGCGCGCGCGGATTTCCGTGGCTGAGCGATTTCAGTTCGCTGAACCACCCTGGAAACTGCGCTTGTTGCGCCGGGGTCCGACGCTCCTGGCGCGCGCTTTGACTGCCGGGATCGGCTTCTCGGGTTGCGGGCGCCAGATCACCAGGAGTTTACCGATATGCTGCACGGGCGCAGCATCGAGTCGTTCACAAAGGGTGCCGAAAAAGGCTTCGCGGACAGCCCGGTCATCGTTGTAAACGCGGACCTTGATCAGTTCGTGGCTGGCGAGACTGGCATTGATCTCCTTGATCACCGATTCTGAGAGACCACCCTGGCTTATCGAGACCACCGGATTCAGGGAGTGGGCACGGGCACGCAAAGCGCGCCGTTCGTCTGAAGTGAGATTGAGCATGCGGGTTACCTTCTTGCTGTGACTGTCGCGTCAGCAACGTACGAGTCGCCCTCCTCCAGGATTGCAGGAGCGGGGCAGGGAGTCAGAGAAACGTTCACCAGTTCACCACTTGGGTGGGCGAGGTTTCTGCAAGCGCAATGACTATTTGAAGAGCACATTCTAGCGGGTTTCGTCCAATGAATCGAAGCAGATCCAGTAATGCCTGGTTGCGAGAGCACGTCAATGATACCTATGTGCAGCGGGCGAAGGCGCAGGGATATCGCTCGCGTGCCTCATACAAGCTGGTCGAGATGGACGACAGGGATCACCTGATTCGCGCCGGCGACGTGGTGGTCGATCTGGGCGCGACCCCGGGGGGATGGTCACAGGTGGTGGCCAAGAAGATACAGGGCAAGGGCCGCATCATCGCCGTCGATCTCCTGGAGATGGAGCCTCTGCCAGGGGTAATCTTCGTGCAGGGAGATTTTCGCGAACAAGCGGTTCTCAATAATCTGGAAAATCTGCTTGCCGGCGAGAAAGTCGGGCTTGTTCTTTCCGATATGTCGCCCAACATATCGGGTATCGCCCTCTGCGACCAGGCGCGCGCAGCGCATCTCGCCGAACTGGCTCTGGAATTTGCCCGCAACTGGCTGAAACCCGATGGTGCCTTGCTGGTCAAAGCATTTCACGGATCCGGGTTCAACGATTTTGTGCTGGAAATGCGCAAAACATTCAAGGCGGTTTCCTCGCGCAAGCCCGACGCTTCGCGCGATCGCAGCCCGGAGGTCTATTTGCTCGGCAGAACCTTGAAAACTTGCAGTGATCGTTGATCCGGTGTTTGATTCAGTGGCTGGGAATCAGTTTAGAAT
>JAKOZI010000069.1 GCA_029780075.1 Pseudomonadota bacterium | reverse complement strand
CAGGTGGCCAGGTACTGGTCGTCGCTGATCGAGGACTTCGGGCCGGCACACGGCGGGCTGATCACCGCGCAGGACGTCGCCGCCTATGCACCGGTGGTACGGCAGCCCCTGCGGGTCCCTTTCGGCTCCTATACGGTGTTGACCAACCCACCGCCCTCGGCGGGCGGCGGGCTGATCGGCGTCGGCCTGCGCCTCGCCGAGACACTCGGTCTGGGCGAGGAGGCATTCCTGTCGGAGCAGCATCAACTGGCGATTGCGGCAGTGCTGGCAACGGTGTCGCAGATCCGCCAGTCGGGTTACGACGAGCGCCTGCACCGCGACCCGGCGTCGATCCGTGACCTGGTCGCCGGTGTCGCCCAGCCCGCCTGGGTCGAGGTCGCGCGCGCGCTGCGCGGCGAGAACCCGCTCGGCGCGACCACGCATATCTCGGTACTCGACGCGCAGGGCATGGCGGCGGCGATGACCACCAGCAATGGCGAAGGTTGCGGGCATGTGCTGCCGGGACTGGGCATCCACGTCAACAACTTTCTCGGCGAGGATGACATCAACCCCGCGGGCTTCCATCAGTTGCCGCCGGGAGTGTCGATGAGCACGATGATGTCCCCGACCGTCGTCCTCGCCGGCGATCGAGCGTGTTTCGCGCTCGGCAGCGGCGGTTCGAACCGGATTCGCAGTGCGATCCTGCAGGCCCTGCTCAACCTGCTGGCCTATCGACGCCCGCTCGACGAAGCCGTTAACGCCGCGCGCCTGCACGTCGAGGGCCGGAAACTCTGGTTCGAGAGCCCAGGCCTGGCAGCCGGAGTCGCCGACGCGCTGCACTCCGCGTGGCCGGAGGCGACCCGCTTCGACGCGAAAAGCATGTTCTTCGGCGGCGTCAATTGCGTCGCCGACTGCGATGGCCGATTGTGCGGCGCCGGCGACAGCAGACGTGGCGGGGTGGTGGTGGTCGCCGAGTAGCAGCCGGATCGGGTTATGGGCGAGCGGCACCACCCTGCGCGCTCAGCGAACCTTGATCTCCGTCCACATACGCGAGAGCACGCGGCGGGTCTTGGGGTCGAAATCGCGCAGCATTTCGAGTCGCGGCAGGTCCTCCGATGGCGGAAAGATGCCGGGGTTGCGGGCGATCTCGGGAAGAATGTGCGGCGTTGCCGCCGCGTTCGGATTGCCAGCGCCGATCAGGTTCGAGACATCGGCAGCGTTGGCGCCATCGAGCATGAAGTTGATGAACTGGTGCGCCAGGTCGGGGCGCCCGCCCGACTGGTGCAGAACGAAACTATCGACCGCCAGCACCGCGCCCTCCTTCGGCGTCCGGAAATCGATGCGGAATGGGCGCCTGGCCTCCAGCGCATCCTGCTGCGCACGGTACATGTCGCTGGAATAGCCATGCGCGACCCAGATATTACCGATCCCGAGGTCCTTGATATAGGTACTGTTGGAAAAGTTCGCCCAGTAAGGCTTGGCGCGCAGGATCAGACGCTTGGCTTCTTCCCAGCGCGCGGGATCAGTTTCCTGGACCGAGTAGCCGAGGTACTTCATCGCTGCGGCCATCAGTTCGCGCTGGCTGTTGAGTACCGTCACCTTCCCTTTCAGCTTTTCGAGGTGCTGCGGCTCGAAGATCAGCGCCCAGCTGTCGGTCGGCAAACCGCGTTCCGCCAGCCGTGTCGCGTTATAGCCGAGCAGCGTCACCGAGGTCGCATAAGGCACGGCGTAACGCAGGCCCGGATCGTACCAGGGATCGCGAAACTCGGTCTTGAGGTTCTTCAGGTTCGGCAGTTTTGTCTTGTCGAGCGGACGCAGCGCTTTCTTCCGCAGCAAGGTCTCGACCGCGTTGCCGGTGGGAACGATCAGGTCATAGCCGATGGCCCCGGCTTCGAGCTTGGCCAGCATCTCCTCGTTGTCGGAATAGAAATCCTGATTCAGTCGGCAGCGACATTGCGTCTCGAAACGGCGGACAGTGTCTTCCGAAAGGTAGGTATTCCAGATGAAGAGGTACAGGACGTCCTCGGCGTGCACCAGCGTCGCGAGCACTGCCAGCAGCAAGCCGGCAAGAAGGACGCGCAGCGCCTTCATGCCCTGCCCCGCAGGGTGTCCGGCGCCAGTTTCGAGGCCAGCGCGATCAGCGTCAAGGTCAGCGCCATCAGCAGCGTCGACACGGCATTCACTTCGGGACTCACCGCCACCTTGATCATCGAATAAATCTGCAACGGCAGCGTCGTGACGCCAACGCCGGCGACGAAAAAGGTGATCACGAAATCGTCGATGGAAAGGGTAAAGCTCATCAGGAAGCCGGCCAGGATGCCCGGCAGGATCAGCGGCAGTGTCACCCAGCGAAAGGTCTGCCAGGGACCGGCGCCGAGATCGCGGGCCGCTTCGAAGATGCTTGCATCCAGGCCCGCGAGGCGAACACGGACGATGATCGCGACAAAACCGATCGAGAAGGTGATGTGCGCGATCAGGATCGACACCAGACCGAGCGTCAGATCAAGCACCTGGCGGAAGAACAGCAGCAGCGAAACTCCAAGCAGGATCTCGGGCATCGCCACCGGCGCCAGGACCAGAAAGGGCAAGGCACGCAGGAAGCCCGACCGCCAGCGCTGCAGCGCAATACCGGCCATGGTGCCGAGCACCGTCGCCAGCGTCGCCGTGCCGAGAGCGATGAACAGCGAATTGGCCGCCGCGCGCAGCATCTCCGTGTCTTCGAAGAGTTGACCGTACCAGCGCGTGGTAAAGCCAACCCATTCGGCATTGAGCAGCGAGTCGTTGAACGAGAAGATCACGACGACCGCCAGCGGCAAATAGAGAAAGGCGTAAACCGCCAGAGCCGCGGTCCAGAGGCCGAACATACGACCGCCGCGGGCCATCACGCCCTCTCCCGCCGCGGCCGCCCGGCCCAGGCCGCCAGCCAGGCCAGCAGCAACACGGCGACGGTCAGCAGTATCGACAGCGCCGAGCCGAGTGGCCAGTCTCGATTGTCCAGGAACTGCTCCTTGATCAGATTGCCGATCAGGATGTCGCGCGTACCCCCGAGCAATTCGGGGATGGCGAACATGCCGAGAACCGGAATGAATACCAGAGCCGAACCCGACCACACACCTGGCAGGGACAGCGGCAGGGTAATCCGCCAGAAACGCGTCCAGGCGCCGGCGCCGAGATCCTGTGCCGCTTCGAGCAACGCCGGGTCGTGGCTCTCGAGATTGGTATACAACGGCAGGATCATGAACGGCAGGTGAACATAGACCATGCCGACGATCACCGCAAACGGCGAGTACAGCAGTTCGGCCGGGCCGAGTACGATCATCCAGGCGTAGATGCGAATCAGGAAGTTGCTGGCCAGCGGGAGGATCACCAGCAACACCAGCAGATCGCGATGCTGCTGGCCACCGGTCGCGATCAGGAGGGCCAGCGGATAGGCCAGCAGAAGGCAGAGCAGCGTCGTCGCCGCGGCGACGAGAAAGGAGCGCAGAAAGATTTCCGCGTAAATCCAGTCGCCGAAGAAAAAGCGGTAGGCCTCCAGCGACAGTGTCGACTGGCCGTTCTCCAGGACAGGCAGCAGCCCGCCAAAATCCCCCACCTGCTGAAACGAGGCGACGACCATCAGCAGCGCCGGTGCAACAAAGAAGACCAGCAGAAACAGCGTCGGCGGGAGGCTGACCAGCCACTTGCGCAGAGCCTCTCCTGGGCCGGGGCAACGGCCCGCCTGCCGGCTTTCAGTCACGCAGATAAACCCCGGCGCTACGGTGCCAGCCCACTCCGACCACCGCACCACGTTCAAGGAAACCAGTGCGTCCGGAGGCCGAGTTGGCGAGCAGCGCCTCAAGCACGACGCCGTTGTCAAGCGCAATCTTGTAGACTGTGACATCGCCCAGATACAGGTGCTCGCTCACGGTGCCCTGGAAATGGTTGTCCAGCTCGCGAACGTCACCGGCGCTGAAAATGCGCACGCGTTCCGGTCGCACCGCGTAAGCGCCGCGTTGACCGGCGCTGGCCTCGGCTAGCGGTGTGCTGACGATCTCCCCGAGGCCGTTTGCCACCAATCGCAGCGCGTCGCCACCGGCCACCCGGACTTCGACCGGCAGCAAGTTGATGGTGCCGATGAAATCGGCAACAAAGCGATTGCGCGGGTAGCCGTAGATCTGCTCGGGAGCGCCGACCTGCTCGACGCGACCGCCATTCATCACCGCGACGCGGTGCGAAACCGCCAACGCCTCCTGCTGCGAATGGGTGACAAAGACGAAGGTGATCCCGACGTCACGTTGCAGGGCGATCAGTTCGCTGGTGATCTGCTCGCGCAGCTTGGCGTCAAGCGCGGCCAGCGGTTCGTCGAGCAACAGCAGACGCGGCTTGTTGATCAGCGCGCGGGCAAGTGCCACGCGCTGCTTCTGGCCACCGGAAAGTTCGTTTGGAAACTGCTGTGCCTTGTCCGCGAGATGCACCATTTCCAGGACTTCGCCCAGACGGCGGCCAATCTCCTGAGTGTGTTTTCCGGCCATCTGCAGGGGAAAGGCGACATTCTGCGCGACGGTCATGTGCGGAAACAGCGCGTAACTCTGGAAAACCGTGTGCACCGGCCGCTTCTCGGCAGGAATGCCGGCCAGGGGCTGCGCATCGAGCAGCACCTCGCCGCTGTCGGGCTCGTCGAAGCCCGCGATCAGGCGCAGCAGCGTGGTCTTGCCGCAGCCAGAGGGGCCCAGCAGGGTAAAAAACTCGGCGGCCTCGATCGACAGGGAAACGTCGTCAAGGGCCTTGAGGTTGCCGAAACGTCGGCTGACTTTACGGATCTCGAGTAGCGCCATGGCGACTCAGAGTCTATACCAGAAAATCCGTGGCTGTGAAGGGGGCATGCCGGTGCGCACCCAGGAGGGCATCCGCCCGGAAACAACGGCACCGGCTTTACCGCCAGCATTGGCGGGTTTGCGTGCAGCGAACAGCCGCGCTTAGAATGGGTGGCCCCCTTGCGGTGACACGCCCAGTGCCCAACCCCCACGCACCACCGCGAGAGCAGCCAGCAGCAACCCGACAGGAGAGCCCCATGCAAGCCATGCTTCTCGACACTCCGGGCCAGCCCTTGCGGCTGGCCGAAGTCCCTCGGCCGCGCGCCGGGGCGAACCAGATCCTGCTTGCGGTGCAGGCCTGTGGCGTCTGCCGCACCGATCTGCACGTCATGGACGGCGATCTGCATGAACCCAGGTTGCCGCTCATCCTCGGCCACGAAATCGTCGGCAGGGTAGTCGAGAAAGGCGAGCAGGTGGAACGTTTCGCAATCGGTCAGCGTGTCGGCGTGCCCTGGCTGGGACGCACCTGCGGTCATTGCCGCTACTGCAGCAGCGGCGCCGAGAATCTTTGCGACGCCGCCGAGTTCACCGGCTACACCCTGGATGGCGGTTACGCCGAGTTCGCGCTGGCCGATCAACGCTACTGCTTTGCCCTGCCGCCAGAGTATTCCGACGCCGAAGCCGCCCCCCTCCTCTGTGCCGGACTGATCGGCTATCGCGCCCTGGTCGCCGCCGGCGACGCCCGGCGGCTCGGGATCTACGGTTTCGGCGCGGCGGCGCACATCATCGCCCAGGTCGCGCGCTGGCAGGGACGCGAAATCTTTGCCTTCACCAAACCGGGAGATGCCAACGGCCAGGAGTTTGCACGCCGGCAGGGGGCGACCTGGGCGGGCGGCGCCGACGTGGCCCCGCCGCAGGAAATGGACGCGGCGATTCTCTTCGCGCCGGCAGGGGAACTGGTTCCGCAGGCGCTTCGCCACACCGCCAAGGGTGGAACAGTGGTTTGCGCCGGCATTCACATGAGCAACATTCCCGAATTCCCCTACGGGATCCTCTGGGGGGAACGCTGCGTGCGCTCGATCGCCAACCTCACCCGGCGCGATGGCGAGGAGTTCTTCGCCATCGCGCCGAGGGCTGGTGTCAGGACCGAAGTGGCATGTTTTCCGCTGGCGGCCGCGAACGAGGCCCTGCAGCAGTTGCGGGCCGGTCAGGTTCGCGGCGCAGCAGTTCTGGTCACCGTTTAATGTGAAAGTCGCGCCAGCGACTCACCAACCTCCCCTCGCCCGCTTGTGGGAGAGGGGTTGGGGGTGAGGGTCACGGTCATGGCTTTCATTTATCCGGGTGTCTTGCCTAGCCATGACCGTTAGCGGCGACTACGGGAGACCGCCCAAGGCTTCAGAAGCTGTAGCGCAGCTCCGAATAGACACGGTCCTTGGCGTCGTAGCGCCCGAAATAACCCGGTGGCGAGCCGTTGAAAATATCCACCCCCAGCGCGAAGCGCCAGTTCTTCTCCAGGTTCCAGGTGACGCGCGGGCGCAGCATCCAGTCGGTGCGATTCAGGCTGGCAATCCACAGCGCTTCCGCCTCGAACTTGTCGCTGAACTTGTGGTTCACCAGCAGGCTGTAGCCGTATTCGTTGGTCGACGGAATGATATCCGGGTCGTGGTTGAAGAAATGGCTCTGAAAGAGCTGGGTATTGATCCGCGTATCGGCAAACTCGGTGAAATCGAGGCCAAGCACCCAGGTCAGGGTGTTCTGCGGCACCACCCCGTCGGCATCGCCGGGATTCGTCACCTGATAGTTCAGGCCGTGCGTATAGACCGCTTCCGCCTTCAACACCAGCGAGCCGAAATCCTTGGCCAGGGTGCTGCCGAATTGCTGGATGCGATCGTGCCTGGCCTGGTAAACCACCGTCGGCTGCGGACCGGCAACGATCTCGCGGTAAAAGGTCGGCGCGACGCTCATGCTGCTGTACGCAAAAGCCGCCACATCCCAGCCATCCTTCAACATCGACAGACGCAGGCCGTAGTTGGTATTGGCCAGACTACGCGTGGGAATCTTTTCGTTGCGGAAGGACGTACCGAAGCCCGGCGGCGGCGGCAGGGTATAAACGTAAAACTCGGATCCCGGCTTGCCGATGTTGTCGTAGCTGGCGATCGGTATCCAGATCAGTTCGGCGTGAAAGTCGTCCTTGAAATACTCCGCCCGGGCAGCCCATTGCGGTATGCGCAAGATCTCGAATTCGGGCAGGATGAACTGCCGCATGTCCTTGGCGGAAACCACGTCGCCGAACAGCAGGCCGACCATTTCCCCCCAGACGATCTGCTGCCGGCCAAGACGAAAATCCCAGTCACCGGCGCTGATGTCGAGGTAGTTCTCGCGCAACAGGATATTGAAGCGCTGGTTGTCGGCAACCGCCTGCGGGTAGAAATCGGTGAAGGTGTATGTCGCGTCGTAGTCGACGCGAACCCCCAGCTTCCACTTGACGTTACTGCTGAAGTCACCCTGCGCGCTGACATCGGCACGGGTCATCATTTCCGACCAGTGTTGCGGCTTCGGCCAGTCATAGGCCATCACGTTCTGGATGAAACCCCGGAAACCGGCGACGCGCGACGAGGGCTCAGGCGGAGCCTGCGGCCGCGCCGGCGGGTCCCCGAACAGTGCGTCGCGACCGGCCGGCGATGCCGATGTCGTCGGTTTCGCCGGGGGCTCGTCGGCGAACAGCGAGTCCCGACTCGCGGGAGCGTCGGCCCCCCGGCTCGCGGGAACTTCAGGCTCCCGGCTCGCGGTTTCGTCGTCTTCGCCCGGAGACTCGTCGTCGCCAAACAGGGCATCGCGGCGCGTCGGCAGCGCGTCGGCGGCAGCGAGCAGAAAGCTCTCCGGCGACAGCGACGCGCGCCCGGACACGGCGAGCCCGCCGCGCTCATTGCCGTTCGCCACGTTGTCCGCTGCGGACACCGGCAGGATCGTACAGGCGAGGGCAAGACACCCGAGGAGGCTGCTGCTGGTTCTATTCTGCATGGCGTTCTTCCCCGGCTGCAACCGACGATTCGGCGGTCGGGCTGGTCTGTTGGATCTGGTTGGCGCCGACTTCGGGCGGGCGATGGCGGGCAAAGGACCATTTGGTGTGCGAGCGCACACCCAGCAGCGCGATATGTCCATCCTCGATGCGCACCAGACGGTCGGCCCTGG
>JAKOZI010000044.1 GCA_029780075.1 Pseudomonadota bacterium | reverse complement strand
CGGTCCGGTTGCTCTTGCGGATCGTGCCCTTGCTGCCCTTTCTGTCCTGCGGGTTGGCTTCGAGCCAGGCACGCAGTTGCCTGGCTTCCTGTTGCAGGCGTTCGGCCTTTTGCCGCTGTTTCTCGGCGAGGTCGGGTTCGACGGGCAGCGTGTCGTTCTGCCGGTGGCGTTCGAGCATCTTCCTGGCGGCGGCTTCGAGTTTGCCGGCCTGGTGCGCGAAATCAGCCCGCGTACCGCTCTTGGCTTTGGCGGCATTGCTGGGTAGCTTGACGCCGTCAATGGCAAACATTTCGCGACCGATCAGTCCTTGCCGGTCGCAGAGGTAGAGTACCTGGGCAAAGAGTTGGGCGACTTCTGCATCAAGGCTGGAGACGAAGGCGGCGAGCGTGGTGAAGTGCGGCGCACTATCGCCACTGAGGGCGATGAAGGTGACGTGGTCGCGGCACAGCCGCTCGATGCCCCGGCTGCTGACGACACCTTGGGCATAGGCGCAGAGGATAACCTTGAGCAGCATGCCCGGCGGGTATCCGTTCCAGTGATTTTAGGTGAAGCGCCGCGCCGTTCCGGGCATTCGGCCAGACAACACTTTCGTTGCAACACCTAATTCAGACAGAGCCATTTTCTACACCGTCGTTGAGGCTGTAGAAAAACCCGTTTTCGAGCGGAAATCCGACAAAAGAGTGGCGCAGCGAAGGCCTGCGCCATTTTTCATTTTCATGCCATTTTCACGGTCGACCGGGAAAGTGAGCGACGTTTCTTGGCTGGGCGGGTTGGTCTGAAGCGCTTCGGGTCGCTCCTCTTTTCCCCTACTGCCCATACCCGTGGTGCGCCAGTTTCTCGATGTTGTGCACCACGCAATAGAGCTTCCACTGCGTATCGACTTTCTTCTGTCCGCGAAGCGTGAAGCGATCCAGCCGCTTGTTGTGCCGCAGGTTGCCGAACACCGGTTCGACGGTGGCGAAGCGCTGGCCGTAGCGGGCTTGACCTTCTTCGCTGTCGATGGCCTTCTTCATCCGGTCGCTGTGACTTTCCGCTGCGCTGTCGGCTTTGCCGCGGAAGAAGCTGACTTGCCGGACCTTGGTCTTCTCCGGGGTGCGCAGGCATTTGTCCCGTTGCTCGCAGGGCAGGCAGTCACGCTGGCTACCGGTGTATTTGGTCGAGACGTAACCATTGTGGATACAGTTGCTGCCATTCCGGTATAGCTGCTTGCCCGCCGGGCAGGTGCAGATGCCGGTTTCCGGATCAAGGCGGAAATCCCTGGGGCGGTAGCGGACGGCGGGCTTCTTCGGGTGGGACTTGTCGTAGAGCGGGTCGGGTTTTTGTTTGTGCCTGCCCTGGTGAGTAAAGCGTTCATCGCGCTGGCGCATGCCGTTGTCGGCGATCAGCGCCGTGATGTTTGCGACTGCCAAGGCCTTGAGGTTGGCCTCCGAGTGATAGCCGGCATCGGCCGTGTAGAGCGTGTCCGGGGTGGCCAGGGCCTGGGTGGCGCGGATAACGGGGAGCAGGAGTTCCTGTTCGGAGCCGGTGCCATGCGCCTGGGCTTCGATAATGACCTGAGCTTTGGCGTCGACCGCAGCAACGCCGGTAAAACCCTGGATGACGCCTTTGCCGGTGGCCATCTTGGCGCTGTCGGGGTCGGTCCGGTTGCTCTTGCGGATCCTGCCTTTACTGCCCTTTCTGTCCTGCGGGTTGGCTTCGAGCCAGGCACGCAGTTGCTTGGCTTCCTGTTGTAGGCGTTCGCTGCGTTGCCGGTGTCTTTCGGCAAGGTCCGGTTCGCTGGGCTGGGTGTCGTTCTCGCGGTGGCGCTCGAGCATTTTCTTTGCGGCGGCTTCGAGTTTCTCGGCTTGATGGGCGAAATCGGCGCGGGTGCCGCTCTTGGCTTTGGCGGCGTTGCTGGGTAGCTTGACGCCGTCAATGGCAAACATTTCGCGACCGATCAGTCCTTGCCGGTCGCAGAGGTAGAGTATCTGGGCAAAGAGTTGGGCGACTTCTTCATCAAGGCTGGAGACGAAGGCGGCGAGCGTGGTGAAGTGCGGCGCACTATCGCCACTGAGGGCGATGAAGGTGACATGTTCGCGGCAGAGCCGTTCCATGCCCCGGCTGCTGACGACACCTTGGGCATAGGCGCAGACGATGACCTTGAGCAGCATGCCCGGCGGGTAGGCTGTGGCTCCGTTCAGGTCGTTGCAATAGCGGGTATCGAAGATGGACAGATCGAATTCGTGCTCAAGCAGGTGATGGACCGCGTGTTCGAAACTGCCAGGCAGCAGTTGCTTCTCCAGATCGACGGCGAGGAATCTCGGGCTGGTGTCGATTGCCTTGTAGCGGGCCATGGACCTCTCCTGATTTCGACTTCAGGTTTGAGCCTTGTTATTCCAGATCGTTCACGGCACGATGCGAGCATGACACGTATTTTTCTACACCGTCGTTG
>JAKOZI010000032.1 GCA_029780075.1 Pseudomonadota bacterium | reverse complement strand
GCTTTTGTGCCGGCCACGACGGCCGGCATCAAGGACAACTTCTTCGCCTACCTTGATGCGGCGCTGCAGTATGTGCCGGTTACCGCAGAGGACCGTGGCGTCCGTGCGCGCATGGCCAGCATCGGCATCGGGCCCGGCAAGACCTTCGAGTTCAAGGACCTTTCGCTGGAGCACAAGGCTGCGGTGTTGCTGGCGATGAAGGAAGGCGACGGCAAGATCGACGCGTTCATGACCAACGGCATGAAGAACGTCAATGGCTGGAAGGTCGGCGCCATGTTCGGCGACCGTGGCTTCTTCAATGGCGACTGGCTCAAACGCGCCGCCGCGGCCAAGGGGGGCATCTATGGCAACGACGCCGTCGAAGCGATGTACCCGATGACGCGCGAGGACGTCAGTGGCGCTGTGCTGGACGGCAGCAAGCACGACTACACGCTGATCTTCCCCGTGGGGCAATTGCCGCCGGTGAACGCCTTCTGGTCGGTGACGATGTACGACGGCAAGACGCAGCTGCTGATCGACAATCCGATCAACCGCTACCTCATCAACTCACCCATGCTGTCGGGCATGAAAAAGAATCCGGATGGTTCGCTCACGATCACCATCCAGAAGGACTCGCCTGGCAAGGGCAAGGAAGCGAACTGGCTTCCCGCGCCCGACGGCCCGATCTACCTGGTGATGCGCCTGTACTGGCCCAAGGAGACGCCGCCGTCCATCCTGCCCGCCGGCACGGGCAGCTGGCAGCCGCCGGGCCTGGTGGCGACCCGGTAAGCCGCCAACCGAATCACACGCTGCGCAGGTCGCGCCGCAGGATCTTGCCCACGGTGGACTTCGGCAGGGCGTCCAGGAACACCACCGTCTTCGGCACCTTGTAGGCCGTCATTTCCTTGCGGCAATGGGCGATCACTTCATCGGCGCTCAGGGTGGCGCCGGGCGCCTTGACCACGAACAGTTTGACGGCCTCGCCGGTCTTGTCGTCGGGCACGCCGACGCAGGCGCATTCGGCCACGCCGGGGCAGGCGGTGGCCACCGCCTCGACTTCGTTCGGGTACACATTGAAGCCCGAGACCAGCACCATGTCCTTCTTGCGGTCCACGATCTTCAGGAACCCCTTGTCGTCGAACACGCCGACGTCACCCGTCTTGAAATACCCGTCGGGTGTGAAGGCCGCGGCATTGGCCTCGGGCTGGTTCCAGTAACCGCGCATGACTTGGGGCCCCTTGGCGCAGACTTCGCCCGACTGGCCGAGCGCGACTTCAACGCCCGCATCGTCGAGCAACTTGATGTCGGTGCCGGGCAGGGGCAGGCCGGTGGTGCCGGAGAGCTCCTTGATGGATGCCGGATTGAACGACAGCACCGGGCTGGTTTCCGACAGGCCGTATCCCTCGCGGATGAATTGGCCGGTGATCTCCTTCCACTTCGCCGACGTGGCCCCCACGACGGCCGCGCCGCCGCCGCCGGCCAGGTGCAGGTGCGAGAAGTCGACCTCGCGGATCTTCGGGTGCATGACCAGGCCTGCGTACAAGGTGTTGACGCCCATGAAGACCGTGAGCTTTGACTTCTTGAGCGTCTCGACGAAACCATCCATGTCGCGCGGATTGGCCACCAGCCAGCTGTCCGCACCGACCGAGAAGTAGGTCAGGAAATTCACCATCAGCGCGAAGATGTGGTACAGCGGAATGGCCGTGACGATGACCTCTTGCCCGGGGCGCACCGCCGAGGGCATGGTGGCCTTGAACTGCTCGACGTTCGCCACCAGGTTGCGGTGCGACAGTGCCGCGCCCTTGGACAAACCGGTGGTGCCGCCGGTGTACTGCAGGAAGATCAGGTCGTCGCCGCTCAAATCAACCGGGGTGCGCGTCAGCCCGGTGCCGTCGCGCAAGGCATCTGCAAAGGCAATGCTGCCCGTCAGGCGCGGATCGACCGGCGGCGCGGGCAGGGCGGCACCGGTGCCGTCGCCCGGGGCCACGGTGATCACGGTCTTGATGCCGGCCTTTGCGGCCACTTCGGCGAGCGTGGGCGTGGAGCCGTTGAAGATGATGATGGTCTCGCTGCCGGAGTCCTTCAGCTGGTGTTCGAGTTCACGCGGGGTGTACAGCGGGTTGACGTTCACCTGCACCGCGCCGGCGCGCAGGATGCCGATGCAGGCAATCGGAAAGGCCATCAGGTTCGGCAGCATCACGGCGATGCGATCGCCCTTCTTCACGCCCAGCGTGTGCTGCAGCCAGGCGCAGAACGCGCCGGACAGCCGGTCCACCTCGGCGTAGGTGAGCGTCTGGCCGAAGGACCGGAACGCGGGCTTGTCCGCGTAGCGTTGCATGGCGTCGTCGAGCAGATGCACGACGGACGGCCAGGCGTCGGCATTGATGGTTTCGGGGATGCCGTTTTCGCGGTAGGTGGCGAGCCAGGGTTGTTGATGCATGGTGGTTCTTCCTGTATGGAGTTGAAGTTTGAAGCGAAGCAATGGGGCGGCGCGCTACGGCAGGTCAGGCCGTCTTGCGGGCGCGAGGTCTGGCGCTGGTGCCAGGCTCGGTCTTGCGGCCGGCACTGCGCCTGGATTGGGTCACGGGCGGCAAGCCCGCCTGTTTGAGTTCCTCGAAGGCGTCGCCGGTGTAACCGGCGAGCCTTTCGAATTGAGGCACGGCCCCGGCCACGGCCAGGAAACCAATCTGGAATTTGTCGGCCGCAGTGACTGCGGTGACATTGAGCATCTGGCCTGCCGCCACCACGGCCATCGGCAATGCGAGCTCGACACGGCCGCCCATCAGGTAACGCTCCTCCAACAGCCCAAACGGATTGGAGATCAGCACGTTGCTGACGCGCATGCTTTCATGCATGCCCATCTTTTCCAGCAAGGCGGGTACGCCGTGGACCAGCGTCGTGTAGAGCATCAAGGTGCTGGCGGATTCGTGCTTGAGCATGTCCTTGACTCGGCCGGCCTGGATGCGAATGGCTGCCAGACGTTGCAACACGCTCATCTGCGGCGCGCCGAGCGGGAACTGCAGCACGGCAATCTGATTGCCGCCTTTGGCGTCTTTGAGGGCCAGCGGCATGTCTGCCACCAGGGGTTCCGCGGGCAGGTCGTTGCTGTCTGCCAGCAGGCGTGCCATGGCGGCGTCGACCACCGCCAGGAACACATCGTTGACACTGGCCGATTGCGCCTTGGCAACCGCCTTGACCTGCGCGATCGGCAGCGTGCAGAAGCCGAATTCACGCCCGGCAACGGCCTCGCCCTGGAAGACCTTGGGCACGCCGAGCACCGGCACAGTCAGCGCGCTGTCCACGCCGACGGTGGTCAGTGCCTGGCGGGCCAGCAGCTTGTAGAGACCGAACGCGGACGCGGTGGTGGCGGCGGTCTGGCGAATCGTGCCGCCGACGAATTCGGCCAGCGAGAGTTTTGCCGGTGCCTTGCGGGGCGCCTTGGGCACGCCTTCCCACAGGGCCCGGACAGTCTTGTCCGACGCGGCCGGTGCAAACCAGTTGGACACCACCTGCACGAAGGTGCGCCCGTCGATGATGGCGTGGTGGACCTTGCCGTAGAGTGCGACCTTGCCGCCTTCGAGGCCGTCGATGACGTAGAGCTCCCACAGCAGCCCGGAACGGTTGATGCGGACTTCATGCAGCTTGCTTACGGTGGCACAAAGCTGTTCCATCGAAGCCGGAGCCTCCAGCGTCAGGCGCTGGACGTGCTGGCGCGCGTCGGCTTTGTCGTCGATGTCCAGCGTCGGGATTCCCAGCGCCGAACTCCCCAGCCGGTAGTTGAACGGCGCACCCACGGGGCGCTTCAGCATGCGTTCCAGCAGCTTGTCGGCGAAATTGCCGCGAAAGTTTGCCGGCGGCGCAATGATGGCAAGGGGGCCGATGTTGTAGGGACGCTCGGCCGTTTCCAGCAGAAACATCGCGAGATCGATGACGGATAGGGCGGGCACAGTGTCTCCTGTTGACCGGTAGGCTCTTATTATGGAATTCGGACCATGGTCCGGGCTATTTGTTTTTCTTCAGGTAGTCGGCCAGGTAGTTGAGCTCATCGGTGCACCCTTTTTCGGTTTCTCCGACAACGAACTTCTCGATCACGCCACCGATCAGGGGCACCTTGACATGGCCCCGGTGCGTGATCCGGTAGACGCAGGTCTTGCCAGTTGCCTCCAGCTCGATGTCGGCGCTGACCGTGACGGGTTTTCCGACGATGGTCAGGGCATAGGCCGCCTGGCGGCGGTCAGCGTCGCCCGACCATTTTTCAACGATCTCGATGTCGCTGTCCGGATTGAGGACCTTGGCAATGATGGCGTTCATGTCGCGGTGCACGCGCCGCTTCATCGTGACCTGCACGCCGCCACTCTTGCGGGCCGAACATTTCGCGCTCAGCTCGCCCATGGCCAGACTGCGGGCCTCCAGCCATTTCGGGTCGGTCAGAAGGCCGAACACGTGGTCGGCCGTCGCATTCAGTTTTACTTCCATCATGGGTTCTCTCGGGCAGGTGCTGCGCGTTATTTGGTCACGATGGGGAAGGTGCCTGGCGCCTTGTCGATCAGGCTGAAGAAGCGCACCAGGTCGATCTTGCTGCCGTCGATCTTGAGGTCGTCGCTCAGCAAGGTGTCCTTCACGCCGGCGGTGCCCGCCATCATCTTGATGAAAATCGGCTTGGTCAGGGTCAGGGTGGCGTTGGCGCTGGCGTCCGGCGGCGCCTTCTTGAAGTGCAGCACGGCGTTCTCGATCCACAGCACGTAGGATGTCTTTTGGTCGGTCAGCACCAGGTTGACCTTGAGGTCCTTGCCTTCGGCGTCGGGGCCGTTGAGGCCAGCGGCCATGGCCTCCAGGAAGCGTTCGATCGGCGTCTGGTACAGCATGTCGATCAGGGCCGAGCGGTCGATACCCTTCTTGGGCGGGCCATTGCGCAGCTCCAGGGCGGCGGTCAGGTAGCTGTTGCGCCTGGTGGCCGCCTCGGACATGTAGCCCATCTGGTCGTAGGTGCGTGCCAGCAGTTCCTTGGCGGCCTTGTTGTCGGGCGCGCCGAAGACGGCGTGGTTGAGCAGCTCGGCCGCCCAGCGGAAGTCGCCCTTGTCGTAGGCGGCCTGCGCGGCAGCCACGGCCTTGTCGGGGCCGCCCAGGAGCTCCAGGTAGCGCTTGGCCGATTCCTGTGGCGGCAGCGGATTCAGGTTGGCGGGGTTGCCGTCGTAGGCGCCCAGGTAGAGCTGGTAGACCGCCTTCACGTTGTGGCGCAGGTCACCGTAGTAGCCGCGGGTGTTGGGGTAGCTTGAGAGCGACTTCGGCAGCTTGATCAGGTCGGCGATCTCGCGCGGGGTGTGGCCGGCGTTCGCCAGGCGCACCGTCTGGTCATGGGTGTACTTGTACACATCGCGGTTCTTGGTGATGAACTCGCGGATGCGCGCCTGGCCCCAGACCGGCCAGTTGTGCTGGCCCACGTAGACCTCGGCGTCACCGAGCTGGTCCAGCGCCTCCTGCATGTAGGTGGACCAGCGCAGCGCGTCGCGCGCCTTGGCGCCGCGCACGGGCAGCAGGTTGTGCATGGTCTGTGCCAGGTTCTCGGCGCCGCCGTAGACCTTGTACTCGGGCACCGAGAAGGTCATCTCGGCCGGGGCCTCGGCGCCGGGCACGTTGTGGAACACGACACGTATGCCGTCGAGCGTCAGCTCCTGGGTCGGCTTGGTGATCAGTTGCGTGGGTTCCAGAATGCCGATGGCCCCATAGGACACGTTCTTGCCCAGCCCGGTATCGACGATGCCCTTCGGGCCAGGCGTCAGGTTCTTGCCGAACTGGTACATCGAGCGGCGCGCCATCGCGGTGCCGACCAGGATGTTCTCGCTCGTGGCCTCCTCGACGAAACCTTCGGACGCGATCACCGGAATCTTGCGCTCGGCCACTTCCTGCGGCGTGACCACGCCGAGTGCGCCGCCGAAATGGTCGGCGTGACTGTGGGTGAAGATGAGCGCCGTCACCGGCTTGTTGCCCAGGTGCTTGCGGGCAAAGGCCAGGGCCGCGGCCGAACTCTCCTTGGAGGTCAGCGCGTCCACCACGATCCAGCCGGTCTTTCCGTCGATCAGCGTGATGTTGGAGATGTCGAAGCCGCGCAACTGGTGCACGCCGTCGCGCACTTTGTACAGGCCTACGCCCTTGTTCAGCGTGGCGTGGCGCCACAGGCTCGGGTTGACCGTGGCCGGCGGCTTGCCGTCGACAAATTTGTAGGCGTCGAAGTCGATCAGCACCGTGGTGCCGTCGGCGGCCATGATCTTGCCCTCGGGGGCGGCAATGAAGCCACGCTTGGCATCCTCGAAGTCCTGGGGGTCGGCCAGGTTCAGTTCCTGGGTCATCGCTTCGTTCGCCTTCTGCGTGGCCACTTCGGCCTCGCCGGCGGTGCCGCCGACGCCGGCGTTCTTGCCGCAGCCGGCGAGGGCCAGCAGGGTGATGAGCAGCGCGCTGCCCAGGGTCTTGTTCATGGTCTGGTTCATGGGAGT
>JAKOZI010000022.1 GCA_029780075.1 Pseudomonadota bacterium | reverse complement strand
CTGATCCAGCGCGTGTTGCCGCGTCACATCCTGATCATCTACCGCATCAACCAGGAGTTCCTCGATGAGGTGATCCGTCTCTACCCCGGTGATGTCGACCTGATGCGACGGGTCTCGCTGATCGACGACGGGGGTGGTCACGACAAGGACAAGCGGGTGCGCATGGCACACCTGTGCATTGTCGGCAGTCATCGCGTCAATGGCGTATCACAACTGCACTCCGACCTGAT
This sequence comes from Pseudomonadota bacterium, assembly GCA_029780075.1. Classification (GTDB taxonomy): domain Bacteria; phylum Pseudomonadota; class Gammaproteobacteria; order Burkholderiales; family Rhodocyclaceae; genus Accumulibacter. Next base: position 18,138 of record JAKOZI010000022.1, on the reverse strand, counting down.
GGTACAGACCATTTTTGCCGACTTCGCCCGTCTATACCCCGAGCGATTCCACAACAAGACCAATGGCGTTACGCCGCGGCGCTGGCTGGCACAGGCCAACCCTGCCCTGTCCGCACTGCTCGACGAACGCCTTGGCGGCAAGGATTGGCGGCTCAATCTGGACCGTCTGGAGGATCTGCGGGCGAGCGCCGACGACGTCGCTTTCCGCGCCGCTTTCGCGGCTGCCAAGCGCGGCAACAAGGTGCGCCTGGCCAATTACGTGGCTCGTGAGGTGGGCGTCACCCTGGACCCGGACAGCCTGTTCGATGTGCAGGTCAAGCGCATTCACGAATACAAGCGGCAGCTGCTCAACGTGCTGCACGTGATCACCCGCTACAACGCGCTTCTGGACGGCTCGGCAAAGGATTATGCGCCGCGCAGCGTGATCTTCGCCGGCAAGGCCGCGTCGTCGTATCACATGGCCAAACAGGTGATCCGCCTGATCCATGATGTCGCGGCGGTAGTCAACAACGACCCGCGGACGCGCGACCTCCTGCAGGTCGTCTTCATTCCCAACTACGGCGTTTCCGTCGCCGAGTTGATCATGCCGGCGGCCAATCTCTCGGAGCAGATTTCGACGGCCGGCACCGAAGCCTCGGGTACCGGCAACATGAAACTCTCGCTCAACGGCGCATTGACCATCGGTACCGAGGATGGCGCCAACATCGAGATTCGCGACAACGTCGGCGCCGAGAATATTTTCATCTTTGGCAACAACACGGCCCAGGTCAACGCCATCCGGCAGGCCGGTCACCAACCACTGGCCCTGTACCAGGCGGATCCCGCCCTCAAGGAAGCGCTCGACCGGATCGACAGTGGCTTCTTTTCGCCCGGTGAACGGCCGCGCTACCACGACATCTTCAACAGCCTGCTGCACTACGGCGATCACTATCTGCTGCTGGCGGACTACGCCGACTACGTGGCCACCCAGGCGCGTGTCGATGCGCTTTACCTGAGCCCCGACGAGTGGCAGCGCAAGGCCATTCTCAATGTGGCCGGAATGGGTCCCTTCTCGGCCGACCGGACGATCCGCGACTACGCCAACGATACCTGGAATCTACGCACACTCTAAGTAAGGAAGTCTCAAATGCTTGACCATGCAGAGATCATCGCCCTTTGCCGGGCAGAACACGGCGACCCTTACGCGGTCCTCGGAATGCACACCGACGCTGACGGAGGGCTGTGGGTTCGCAGCCTGCAACCGGGCGCGCACACGGTCGCCGTCATCGAGGCCAGGACCGGGCGGCAGATTGCCCAGCTTGCGCAACGCCCTGTCGAGGGCGTGGAAGGCTTTTTCGAGGGCCTGATTCCCCGCCGTCGCAACAGTTTTGCCTATCGCCTGCGGATTACCTGGGACAGCGGCGTGCAGGAAACCGATGATCCCTACCGCTTTCCCACGGTGCTTGGCGAGATGGACGTCTGGCTACTGGCCGAAGGCTCGCACCTGCGCCCCTTCGAACGCCTCGGGGCGCATCTGTGTGAAATCGACGGCGTTGCGGGTACCGTCTTTGCCGTCTGGGCGCCGGATGCGCAACGCGTCAGTGTCGTCGGCGACTTCAATACCTGGGACGGTCGTCGGCATCCGATGCGCCTGCGGCGGGAATGCGGCGTCTGGGAGATCTTCCTGCCGGGGGTAACCGCTGGGGCACGCTACAAGTACGAAATACGCTCCCGCGATGGCCGTCTGCTGCCACTCAAGGCCGATCCCTACGGCTTCCAGGGCGAGATGCGGCCATCCACGGCGTCGATCGTCTGTGCGCTGCCGCAACCCGTGGAGCCGGCACCGGTGCCGGCGGGTGAGGAACTGGGCGCGCCGCTTTCGGTTTATGAGGTGCACCTGGCCTCCTGGCGTCGCGCAGACGATGGCGGTTTTCCGGACTGGCAGCGGCTGACCGAAACGCTGATTCCCTATGTTGTCGATCTGGGATTCACGCATCTGGAACTGCTGCCGATATCGGAGCACCCCTTCGATGGTTCTTGGGGTTACCAGCCCCTGGGACTTTACGCCCCGACCGCGCGCCATGGTGACCCGACCGGTTTCCGCAACTTCGTCGGTTCCTGCCACGCGGCCGGACTGCGCGTCATCGTGGACTGGGTGCCCGCGCATTTCCCCACCGACGAGCATGGTCTCGGTCGTTTCGACGGTACGGCGCTTTATGAGCATGCCGATCCACGCGAGGGCATGCATCAGGACTGGGGCACGCTGATCTATAACTTCGGCCGTCGCGAAGTCAGTAATTATCTGATCGGCAATGCCTTGTTCTGGATCGAACGCTACGGGGTCGACGGCCTGCGGGTCGATGCCGTGGCCTCGATGCTGTATCGCGACTACAGTCGTGAGCCGGGGCAGTGGCTGCCGAACGTGCATGGTGGTCGGGAGAATCTCGAAGCGGTCGCCTTTCTGCGGCGGATGAACGAGGTCCTGGGTCAGGAGCATCCCTCGGCTTCCACGCATGCCGAGGAGTCGACCGCCTGGCCGATGGTCAGTCGTCCGCCGGAAATGGGCGGCCTCGGTTTCCACTACAAATGGAACATGGGCTGGATGCACGACGTGCTCGACTACATGACCAAGGACCCGGTGCACCGGCGATTCCACCACAATCAGCTCAGTTTCGGGATGATGTACGCTTTCACCGAGAACTTCATCCTGCCGCTATCGCACGACGAGGTCGTGCATGGCAAGGGCTCGCTGATCAGCAAGATGGCCGGCGATTACTGGCAGAAATTCGCCAACCTGCGCGCCCTTTACGGCTACATGTGGGCTCACCCGGGCAAGAAGCTGCTGTTCATGGGCGGCGAAATCGGCCAGTGGAACGAGTGGAATCACGATGCGTCCCTCGACTGGGGTTTGCTGGACTTCCCCCTGCATGCCGGCGTTCGTGATCTGATCCGCGATCTCAACGGCATCTACCGCAGCAATCCGGCGCTGCACCAGCTGGACTTCGAGCCGGCCGGTTTCGAATGGATCGCCGCCGACGATGCCGAGTGCTCGGTGGTCGCCTTCGTCCGCTGGGCGCGCGACCGTTCGCGCGCCATCCTTTACGTCGGCAACTTTACCCCCGTAGTCCGGCACGGCTACCGGATCGGAGTGCCCATGCCCGGCCAGTACATCGAGCGGATCAATACCGATTCGGAATTTTACGGCGGCAGTAACGTCGGCAACGGGCTGTACCCGGTGTGTGCGGAGCAGATTGCGGCGCACGGTCGCGAGTGGTCTCTCAATCTGACACTGCCGCCACTCGCCGCGCTATTCCTCGAATGGACGCCGTGACCGACGACAACGGCCTCGAAGCCGGGCGGCCGTGGCCGCTCGGTGCCCATTGGGATGGCCGCGGCGTAAACTTCGCCCTGTTTTCTGCGCATGCCGAGGCGGTTGAATTGTGCGTTTTCGATGGCCTGCGGATGCGCACCCTGCTCTTGCGAGAATGCACCGACGAGGTGTGGCATGGCTACCTGGTCGGCGCAGCGCCCGGGCTGCACTACGCCTACCGCGTGCAAGGACCCGCGCACAGGCATGGTCATGGACACGGTCATGGGCACGGCCATCGCTTCGATTCACGGCGACTGTTGATCGATCCCTACGCGCGCGAGATCGTCGGTCGCTTTTCGCGGCAGCCGGATGATCCAGCGCATGGCCTCAAGGCCTGTGTCGTCGATGAAGAATTCGACTGGGGCGGCGATCAGGCGCCGGCGATCCCCCTGGCCGATACGGTGCTTTACGAAGCCCATGTCAAGGGAATGACCCGCCAACATCCGGGCGTTCCCGAGGTGCTGCGCGGCACCTACGCCGGTCTCGCCGCGCCGGCCATGATCGAACACTTTCATCGCCTCGGAGTGACGGCCCTCAGCCTGCTGCCGGTGCACCACTTTCTCGACGAACAACGGCTGATCAGCGAAGGTCGCGTCAATTACTGGGGTTACAACTCAATCGGTTTCTTTGCCCCGGAGCCGCGCTACGCGGCACGCATCGGTGGGCAATCGGTGATTGCCGAGTTCAAGACCATGGTCCGGTCGCTGCACGCCGCCGGCCTTGAAGTCATTCTTGACGTGGTCTTCAATCATACCGCCGAAAGCGACGAGAAAGGTCCCACACTCTCGTTCCGCGGCATCGACAACCTGAGCTACTACCGCCTGCCGGCCGGCCATCTCGCGCACTACGAAAATTTCACCGGTTGTGGCAACACGGTCAATCTCGCCCACCCGCGCGTTCTGCAACTGGTCATGGATGCACTGCGCTACTGGGTTGGCGTGATGCACGTAGACGGCTTCCGCTTCGATCTCGCTGCGACGCTGACGCGCGACAGCGCGTTTCTCGCCGCGATCAGGCAGGATCCCGTGCTGCAGCGGGTCAAGTTGATCGCCGAACCCTGGGACATCGGACCGGATGGGTACCGTCTGGGGCGTTTTCTGCACGGCTGGAGCGAGTGGAATGACCGCTTCCGGGACGACGTGCGCGCGTTCTGGCTGACCCACCACGCGGGTGTGGCGGAACTGGCGCAGCGCCTTGCCGGATCGAGCGAGGTTTTCCACGTCGCGGGACGCGCGCCGCAGGCGAGTGTCAACTTCATCACCGCGCACGACGGCTTCACCTTGCGCGATCTCGTCAGCTATCAAGCGAAGCACAATGAACTGAATGGCGAGGGCAACCGCGACGGGCACGGCCACAACTGTTCCTGGAACTGTGGTGAAGAAGGGGAGAGCACGGATCCGGCGGTGCTCGAAAGACGTCGTCGCCTGCAGCGCGCGCTATTGACGACGCTGCTGGTCGCCCAGGGTGTGCCGATGCTGCAGGGGGGCGACGAACTCGGGCGCACGCAGCGTGGCAACAACAACGCCTATTGCCAGGACAATGCCCTGACCTGGCTTGACTGGCGTGATGCGGATGCCGGGTTGATCGATTTCGTCGCCGGGCTGTTAGACCTGCGCCGCCGTTATCCGCAACTGCGGCGAAATAACTGGCTCACCGGCCAGGCTGTGGGCGATGACCAGCCGGATGTCGTCTGGTGGCATCCGGCGGGACGCGCCATGCGCGTCGCCGACTGGCAGTCCAAGAAGCTTGGCGCCTTTGCCATGCAACTCGCCGCTGCCGACAGCAGCACCGTCGGCGCTACCCAGGACACCCTGCTCTGCCTGTTCAACCGCGACGAGATCCCGGTTTCCTTTCTGTTGCCTGGCGAGGGGGTGTGGTTGCAGGTTTTCGACAGCAGTGCTCAGGCGCCCTTCGCACCTCTTGAGCGCGAGAAGGCCAGCCTGGTGCCGGCGCGCAGCGTGCAGATCCTCAGCCGGCAGGCAGGAAGTCTGTCGGACGCCTGAAAGGGTCGCGGCCCGGCAGGAACTTCACTGCCAACCGCGCATCAGGGCAATGCCGTGCCCAGCATGGCTCATGGCGAGGTCGAGCATCTCCGGCTGCAGTCCGCCAAGCGCATAAACGGGCAGCGGCGAACCGTCGATCAGACGCGAGAACGCTTGCCATCCCATGCCGCTCACTTCGGGGTGGCTTGCGGTGGGCAATACCGGGCCGAGGACGACAAAGTCCAGCCCGAGTTCCGCCGCTCTTGCCAGGTCGGCAGCGCTATGGCACGAAGCTGCGACGCGCTCGAAATCCGGCCGCCGATCGGTCTGCCAGAGCAGTCTCGACGAGAGATGCACTCCAGCCGCGCCGACATTACGGGCTAGGCGTGGGTCATCGTTGATCAGGACGGTGGTCCCGTCGTGGTTTCTGGCCAGCGCCAGCACCGCCTCGGCAAAGGCTTCGCGCCGAGCGGGCGCCAGCCCCTTGTCGCGTACCTGCAGCAGGCGCAGGCCGTTGCACAGCGCCCTCTCCAGCCGCAGCAGCTCGGCGTCGATGCCGTATTCTTCGGCATTGGTCAGCGCATAGACCGGCGCGAGCGCAAGCGCGCCGAGGATCGGACCATTGGCCGGCAGGATCGGGCTGACGTCCGCGGGCTGGCCAGCTTTCAGCCATACCAGAGCGCTGTGTTCGACCGCGGTCAGTTCACCCTGCCATGCACTGACGCGAAAAAAACGCAGGCGGACGGTCGCGTGCGGATAGCTGAACTCGCGGCATAGCCACGGCCAGGCACGGTCGACGGTGACCCCCAACTCTTCCTGCAATTCGCGAATCAGGGCCGCGCGCGCTGTCTCGCCGGGCTCGACCTTGCCACCGGGAAATTCCCAATAGCCGGCGTACACCTTTCCCGGAGGCCGTTGCGCGAGCAGGAACTCGGGTCGTGCCGGGTCACCGCGCAGCATGACCGCCGCTGCAACTTCGGTAATCTGTTTCATCGGTCGCCTGGCGCCGCGCGCCCCAGCAGGATATGGCTCACGCGCCGTCCCCCGAGCGTTTTCGGGCAGACGGCGGTGCGGCGACGGGCAGTGCTGCGGTACGTCGACGTTTCGCGCGGCTCGGCGCCACCCGCTGCCGACCGGCCCAATCCCTGGCGAACTGCCAGGCAACGCGCCCGCTGCGCGAACCGCGTTCAAGTGCCCAGTTGAGTGCGTCGCGTTCGGCAGACACGATCTCGTCCTGGTGACAGCCGAAGGCGCCCAGCCAGTGCGCAACGATCTTGAGATAGGCCTCCTGATCGAAGGGATAGAAAGAAATCCACAGGCCGAAACGCTCCGACAGCGAGATCTTTTCCTCGATGGCCTCACCGGGATGGATTTCTTCACCCTGGTGCTGGTGGTCGAGGTTCTCGGCAAAATACTCGGGCATCAGATGGCGGCGGTTCGACGTGGCGTAGACCAGCACATTTTCCGGCGCTGCCGCGAACGACCCGTCGAGCACGACCTTCAGCGCCTTGTAGCGCGCGTCGCCGGCATCGAAGGAAAGATCGTCACAGAAGATGAGAAAGCGTTCCGGGCGTCCGTCGATCATTTCGACGATGTCCGGCAGATCGGTCAGGTCGCCTTTCTCGACCTCGATGACGCGCAGGCCCTGCGGCGCGTACTCGTTGAGCAGGGCCTTGATCAGCGAAGACTTGCCCGAGCCGCGGGCGCCCGTGAGCAACACATTGTTGGCCGGCAGGCCGGCGACGAAATGACGCGTATTGGCGTCGATCCTCGCCTTCTGCTCATCGATGTCCTGCAGGTCGCTGAGCCGGATGCCGGGCAGGCGAGTGATCGGCTGCAGATAACCCGTCCCGCGCTGCGTACGCCAGCGAAAAGCGCAGGCCGCAGCCCAGTCCGGGCCGGCCGATGCGGGTGGCAGCAAGGGCTCGAGACGATCGAGGAATTGCTCGGCGCGGACGAGAAAACGCGCAAGTTGCCGGAAGGAATCGATCATCGGACAGTATACTTCGGAGGTTGACCAACCCGACACTCTAGCCAAACCATGCATAAAAGCCAACCACGGCGCTTGCTCCTGATTCTTGTCACGCTGCTGGCGGCGCTGCTCAGCGCCTGTGCTACCACCAGAGAAGGGGCAAGTGGCGCATGTCCCGCCCCGGCTAGCTGTCCGGTCTGTCCGCAATGCGCCGCCGGCGCGGCCGTACCACCAGCGACGGCCAGCAAACCGCTCCAGGCGGCGCGCTGGAGCGATCTGCCGGGTTGGAGTGAAGATGACCTCGCGGCGGCCTGGCCGGCATTCCTGCAGTCGTGTCGTGCGCTCTCCAGCCGCCCACAGTGGCCGCAGTGGCAGGCCGTCTGTGCCGAAGCCAGAACTCTGAACGGGCCGACAACGGCCGCCGTACGGCGTTTCTTCGAATCGCGTTTCCAGCCCTGGTTGATGACCAATCCGGATGGCACGACGAAGGGGCTGGTGACCGGCTACTACGAGCCGCTGTTGCGCGGCTCGCGGACCCGCGGCAAGCCTTATCTGTCGCCCGTGCTCGGTGTCCCGGCGGATCTGTTGACCATCGATCTTGGTACGGTACTCCCGGATCTGAAAAACCTGCGTCTGCGCGGCCGCCTGCAGGGCGGCAAGGTCGTTCCCTATTTTTCGCGTGCGGAAATCAGCAGTCATGAGCAGGACTACGCCGACCGGACCCTGCTCTATGTCGACGATCCGGTTGAGCTGTTCTTTCTGCAGGTGCAGGGTTCGGGGCGCGTCAGACTTCCGGATGGCAGCACGGTGCGGCTGGCCTATGCCGACCAGAACGGCCACCCCTACCAGTCGATCGGACGCCTGCTCGTCGAGCGCGGCGAGTTGACCCTCGACCAGGCTTCGATGCCGGGAATCAAGCAATGGGCGCGGGCCAACCCGAGCCGGGTCAATGAACTGTTGAACGCCAACCCGAGTTATGTGTTCTTTCGCGAACAGCCGTTCAAGGGCAACGAGGGCGATGGTCCAAGCGGCGCCCTGGGGGTGCCGCTGACTCCCGAGCGCAGCATCGCCGTCGATGCGCGCTACCTGCCGCTGGGTGCCCCGGTGTTCCTGTCCACCAGCCAGCCCGACTCGGCGACAGCGCTGCGTCGCCTGGTCGTGGCACAGGACACCGGCGGGGCGATCCGTGGTGTCGTGCGCGCCGACTTCTTCTGGGGTTTTGGCGCGCAGGCCGGGAGCCAGGCCGGACGCATGAAACAGCAGGGTCAGATGTGGGTTCTCCTGCCGCCGGGAGCCGCACCAAAGTAGGCCGGCGGCAACACAGACTGGTGCATTCCTGCTTTATGTTGGTGCGTGTTTGAGGCTAAATGCACCACAACAGGGATTTTTGTGACCCGGGACGGCGCAAGTCATTGAATCCTGGTGCATGCACATAGGGCACATAAATTGCTTGATGGCTTCGACCCGAATTTCAGGAGGAGTCATGGAAGCACTCAAGTCTGGTACCGACGTTCTGTTCATTCTGCTTGGCGGCATCATGGTGTTGGCGATGCATTCCGGCTTTGCATTTCTCGAACTCGGCACCGTACGCAAGAAGAGCCAGGTCAACGCGCTGGTGAAGATCCTGACCGATTTCTCGGTTTCGACGATCGCCTATTTCTTCATCGGCTACAGTCTTGCCTACGGCGTCAACTTCTTCTCCGGCGCCGAAACCCTGCTGCAGAAGAACGGTTTCGAACTGACGCGCTTCTTTTTCCTGCTCACTTTCGCGGCGGCGATTCCCGCCATCGTTTCCGGCGGCATTGCCGAACGCGCGCGCTTCTATCCACAACTCGCGGCAACCTTTCTGATCGTCGGCTTCATTTATCCGTTCTTCGAAGGCATCGCCTGGAATCAGGCGTACGGTATCCAGGCCTGGCTGAAGGCGACTTACGGTGAAGAATTCCACGATTTCGCCGGATCGGTCGTCGTGCATGCGATGGGCGGCTGGATCGCCCTCCCGGCTGTTGTCCTGCTCGGGGCACGTCACGGGCGCTATACGAAGGAAGGCCGCCTGTCGGCGCACCCCCCGTCATCGATACCGTTTCTTGCGCTCGGAGCCTGGATTCTGACGGTTGGCTGGTTCGGCTTCAACGTCATGAGCGCACAGACCATCGACAAAATCTCCGGCCTGGTCGCCATGAACTCGCTGATGGCCATGGTTGGGGGTACGCTGGTGGCTCTGGTGGCGGGCAGGAACGACCCCGGCTTCGTGCACAACGGCCCGCTTGCCGGTCTGGTGGCGGTTTGCGCCGGCTCGGACGTCATGCATCCGATCGGTGCGCTGTTCGTTGGCGGTGTCGCCGGCGGCCTGTTCGTCGTCATGTTCACGCTGACCCAGAACCGCTGGAAGATCGACGACGTTCTCGGCGTCTGGCCCCTGCATGGTCTTTGCGGCGCCTGGGGTGGCATTGCCGCCGGCATCTTCGGCAGTCGCGCCATGGCCGGTGTTGGCGGCGTGGCGTTCATGCCGCAATTGCTGATGACCGGACTGGCGGTTGCCGTCGCCCTGGTCGGCAGTTGTCTGGTCTATGGCCTGCTGCGAGCGGCCTTTGGATTGCGCCTCGACCAGGAGCAGGAATACAACGGCGCGGATCTTTCGATCCACAAGATCACGGCCGAACCCGAGCGCGATCCCAACTGGTAGCGCCGCGTGTAGCTTACGCCATACTTCGAGTTCTAGCCGGTCGACGAGGAACAGCACGCGCCGGGCGTTGCGGGTACGCAGGAATAACTGGATGACTGCCGCAGCGGCGAGCGTAGCGTCTTGCCGGTGCCGGTCGCCATTTCGTCATGATTCTGGCTTTTGCTTCGTTGGCAATGCTTGTTCTTCTCGCCGCTGACTCGCTTTACGGCAGCATCGCACTATGACATTGGCCAAGAAGTCTCCCAGTGAGTCGAAATATCGAAAAGTTCGCAGTGAATTTAGACAACAGGTTTTCCTGCCACAGGTAAACGCCGCCGCGGCTTAGGCACTGCGACGGCGCTTGATGGACTGGATCGTGCTGAGGGCGTACTTCACCTTGCCAGCGACAACGTCATCGAGCCCCTTGGATGCCTCGTCAATCAGCAGCAGGTGAATGCGTTCGCGCTCCAACTGGTGGTTGTAGTCCAATCTGCTGGCGTCGATCAGTGCGATGTAGCTTTCGCCGTTCTTGGTAATGATCTTCTCGGCACCGGCTTTGACATCTTCAGCTAGTTCCAAGAAGTTGGCTCGGGCGTGCAAGAGCGGAGTAACGTCGCTTGCTGAAATTCCCATGAATACCACCTGTGCCGCACAAGATGTGCAATATTTTGTACATGTTACGCCGACAGCGGGCAGGCATGAAGCTCAGGCCATTTGTCCAGCAGTTCTCTCATGTTGTGCAAGTGCTGATCAGAAAATCGGTTGTTCTGGTTTTGCGCTGACGGTATGCGGGGCAAGCATGGCGACTGTTCACGGGGCCGGCCGGCGATGGCAGACCGCGTTTCCCTTTCCGCTGTGACATTTGCATCGGTACAACGTGCGCTGGCGGTTTCTGCCTCAGAAAAGGAATTCACGATATGCCGGGTGCCCTTGGATATACAATTAGTTTCTTAGGTTACCGTCGCGGCAAAATTCCATGGCAGCCCGATGTCAATCAACTCTTGCAATGCCATTTTTCCAAGAACTAATCGTGCGTTCGACCCGAAATTCCTTTCTTACCCTCTCGCCCGTTCCTGATTCCCTCCGCCTACGGCCGGCTGCTGTGGCCCTGGCGGCAGCCCTGCTGCCAGCCATCTCCCCTGCCGCCGACGGGCTTTTCGATCTGGGTACACTGGGTGGGACATCTTCCGGCGCTACTGCCGTCTCCGCTGACGGGAAGGTGGTGGTGGGAAACTCGGAAACTACTAACAATGCGGGCCATCACGCCTTCCGTTGGACGCAGTCCGGCGGCATGGCCGGTCTCGGCACTCTGGTGGGCGGAACCAATTCCAGGGCCAACGCCGTATCCGCCGATGGATCAGTGGTAGTGGGATGGAGCGATACACACACAGGTTTTCGACACGGATTCCGCTGGTCCGCTGCCTCCAACACCCTAGAGGAGTACCCTTCCTTGTTTAGCAAATGGGTAGGCAATAGCCTTGCTCAAGCCGTCTCCGCCGACGGGAAGGTGGTGGTGGGACAAGCCGACACTCCTATTGGCTCGTACCATGCCACCCGCTGGAGCGGCTCCGCCATTCCAGATCTCGGCACACTCGGTGGCAGGAATAGCTCTGCCACCGCAGTCTCCGCCGATGGCAGCGTGGTGGTGGGGAATTCCGATATCACCAGCAATGCGGCCTCTCACGCCTTCCGCTGGACACAGTCGGTCGGCATGGCCGACCTGGGCACCCTGGGTGGAGCGTTTTCTTCTGCCAGGGCAGTCTCCGCCGACGGCAGCGTGGTGGTGGGCAGGTCCCAGACCCGCGACAGCCCCGTGGGGATAGGGAACGCCTTCCGCTGGACGCAGGCCGGCGGCATGGCCGATCTTGGTACCCTGGGCGGAGGACCTTCCAGTGCCAATGCCGTCTCCGCCGACGGCAGCGTAGTGGTGGGTGACGCCGACACCACCTTCTTCAAAGGGGTCTACCATGCCTTCCGCTGGACGCAGACCGGCGGCATGGCCGACCTCGGCACCCTGGGCGGAATGTATTCTTATGCCAATGCAGTCTCCGCCGACGGCAGAGTAGTGGTGGGATATGCCGACACCGGCAACGCCCAGCGCGCCTTCCGCTGGACGCAGGCCAGCGGCATGCAGAGCGTCGAGCAGTGGCTCGCCGCTAACGGCGTGACGGTGGCGCCCGAACTCGCGACTCGATCTGCGACTGCCGCCAGCGCCGACGGCAGCGTGGTGGTGGGGCAGTTAGCGAACTCAAATGCCTTCGTGGCCCGGGTGGCGCCCCTTGCCGGCCTAATCGACGTCGCGGACTTCAACCGCACCCTTCAGGGCGCCGGCTACATCCCAGTGCAGGCCATCGGCCAGGCCGACCTCGTGCTGAACGGTCTGAGTGGCAACCCGCTGCGCGGCTTGCCGGCAGCCGGACGGTTCAACACGTGGGTGACGGGCGACTGGGGCCGGCAGAAAAATACAGCCGGCGACGGTGATGTTGGCGCCGGCGAGGTGGGTTTGGCCTACGGGGTGAATGAGGCCATCCGGATCAAGGTTGCCGTCGGGCGAACCTACAATAACCAGAGTCTGGCCTACGATGGCGAGGCCACCCTCACGGGCACTTACGTCGTGCCTGAAATCGTTGCCGCGATCCCCGACTCATCTCTGTTCGTCACGGCTACCGGCTACTACAATGCCGGTGATGCCGACATCCAGCGCGGCTATCGCAATGCCGGCACCCCTGTAAAGTCCGTCGGCTCGCCCGACTCCACGACGAGCGCCCTGCGCCTGCGGCTTGACTGGCTCAATGCCGTGCAGGCGGGCGACCTGCGCCTCACCCCGTACGGCAGCGTCAGCCGTTACCGCGGACGCATCGACGGCTACACCGAGACCGGTGGTGGCTTCCCGGTACGCTGGGATGGACGCACGGAGTATTCCACCCTCGGCCGCCTCGGTGCGGACGCCGCATACGTGCTGGGTGAAAGCTGGATGCTCCTCGGCAAGCTCGAATACGTGCATCGCTTCGGCTCGCAGAGCACCGGCGCCTCTGGCACCATCCTCGGCTTGGGCAACTTCACCACCGACGGGCTGAACTACAAGGAAAATTGGGGGCGGGCCAACATCGGTGTCGAAGGCAAGGTCGGCCCAGGCGTTGCCGCCGTGATTCTCAACGCCACCACCGAAACCAACGGCCCGAGCTACTGGGCCTACGCGAGCTACCGGTACGACTTCTGAGCGACACTTTTTTCGCGTGCTCGCGCCGGTGTCACGGGCGCCGGCCGGGGGCAAAGCCGCCTGTCGAGTTCGCAGTCTCCGTCGGTGCGCGCCGCGGCCAGTGTTCCTCCTCGCTTTTCTGAGGATCGGCCGCTCCACCCAAATAGCTGCCGCTCACACTCGGCGATAGCCTTTTGGCTGGAGTGAGCGTGTCGCGTCTCCACCGCGGCTGGCTTTCACCTGCATGCCTGCAGTCGGGGACTAGGCGGTACCGCCAACCGTCAGTCCGTCGATGCGCAGGGTTGGCTGGCCGACTCCCACCGGCACGCTCTGGCCTTCCTTGCCGCAGGTCCCGACGCCGGGGTCGAGACGCATGTCGTTGCCGATCATCGAGACCTGGTTCATCGCGTCGGGCCCGCTGCCGATGAGCGTCGCGCCCTTGACCGGCGAGGTGACCTTGCCATCTTCGATCAGGTAGGCCTCGGACATCGAGAAAACGAACTTGCCGTTGGTGATATCGACCTGCCCACCGCCGAAATTGACCGCGTAGATGCCCTTCTTGACCGATTTGATGATCTCTTCGGGGCTCCTGTCACCATTCAACATCGTGGTATTGGTCATCCGCGGCAGCGGCAGGTGGGCAAAGGATTCACGGCGGCCATTGCCGGTGGGCGCGACACCCATCAACCGGGCGTTGAGACCGTCCTGCATATAGCCCTTGAGGATGCCGTCCTCGATCAATACCGTGCGCTGCGTCGGATTGCCTTCGTCGTCGATGTTCAGCGAGCCGCGCCGCTCGGCAAGCGTACCGTCGTCGATGACCGTCACCCCACTGGCGGCAACGCGGCTGCCGATGCGGCCGGCGAAGGTCGAACTGCCCTTGCGATTGAAGTCACCCTCCAGCCCGTGGCCAACCGCCTCGTGCAACAGGATGCCGGGCCAGCCGGGTCCCAGCACCACGGTCATCGTCCCGGCCGGCGCCGGGCGAGCGGCGAGATTGGTCACCGCCTGATGCACCGCTTCGCGGGCGTAGCCCTGCAGCACGGCGTCAGTGAAACAGCCGTAATCGGTGCGCCCGCCGCCGCCCGCCGAACCCTGCTCGCGCTGCCCGCCTTCTTCGACAATGACCGTCAACGAGACGCGCACAAGAGGCCGGGCGTCCGCGGCCAGCCGCCCGTCGCTGCCGGCAACCAGGATCACCTCGTATTCGCCGGCCAGATGCGCCATGACCTGCGTGACGCGCGCATCTTCGGCGCGGGCCATGGCTTCGAGCTTCTCGAGCAGCTTGACCTTGCTGGCGGCGTCGAGCGAAGCCAGCGGGTCGTGCGGTACATAGAGCTGGTGTCCGCTGCGCCTTTTCAGCGCCGGTACGCCGCGCTCCTGCCCGGCGGCGGCAATCGCCCGCACCGCCCCGGCAGCATCACCGAGCGCCTGGGCACTGATGTCGTCGGAATAGGCAAAGGCGGTTTTCTCGCCGGCCAGGGCACGCACCCCGACGCCTTCATCGATGCTGAAACTCCCCGCCTTGACGATCCCCTCCTCAAGGCTCCAGCCTTCGGAACGGCTGTACTGGAAATAGAGGTCGGCATAATCGACCTGGTGCGTCATGATCTTGCCGAACACCTGCGTCAGGTCGGCGACGTCGAGGCCATACGGCGTGAGCAGGGTTTTCCGCGCATGTGCGAGAAGGGTCTGAGCTTTTGCGTTCATCTGGTTTCCATGGCTACTGCCGTTGCCGTGAACATCGCTGCAGCGACTCACGAATGGCGTCCCCCACCAAGTGCGGGGGTGCTTGCCCCGCACATGGCGGGAATCGAAAAAAGGTCTGGCGCTTCCCGAGGCCGGTGCGCGGAAGGTCTCGACCGTCCGCCGATCACATGACACGGTGTCCGAGCGCCGGCAGGTTGGCCCGGACCTCGGCGAGGCGGTCCGGGTCAAGATCACCAATGATCACCCCCGGTCCTTTCGCCTGGCGAGCGACGATGACACCCCAGGGATCGATCAACATGCTGTTGCCGTGCGTCTCGCGGCCATTCTCATGGCGTCCGGCCTGTGCCACGGCCAGCACATAACACTGGTTTTCGATCGCCCGCGCCCGCAACAGGATTTCCCAGTGTGCCCGCCCGGTCGTTTCCGTGAAGGCGGCAGGTATCACCAGCAGGTCTGTGACACCGAGCGCTCGATAAAGCTCCGGAAATCTGAGGTCGTAGCAGATGGACAAGCCGACCCGCCCAAACGGCGTGGCAAAGCTGACGGCCTGCCGGCCGGCCTCGATGGTCGCACTCTCGTCGTAGCATTCGTCACCCTGCCGGAAGCCGAAAAGATGGATCTTGTCGTAGCGCGCGACGCGCTGCCCTTGTGGATTGTACGCCAGGCAGGAATTGAGCACCTTCTCGGGGTGCTCGGCCGACAGCGGGAGCGAACCTCCGATCAGCCAGATCGCGTGTTCACGGGCGCTGGTGGCGAGAAAATCCTGAATCGGCCCGTGGCCATCAAATTCACGCACCCTGACCTTGTCCGCATCGCTGATACCCATGATCGGGAAGTACTCGGGCAGAGCGACCAGCGCAGCCCCCCCTGCCACCGCCTCGTCGATCAGGGTCGCAGCGGTACGCAGGTTCTCGTCAACGCGCGGCGTTGACACCATCTGCACCGCTGCCACCCGGACGCGGGGGCGGTTTTGCGACGCGTACGGCAAATCATTGCTGGGTGGATTCATTGCTCGCTCCGGTCGAGTTGGAAGGATTGGGCAGTTCGGGCGATGCGCCCCCGGGAGTGGCCGATCTGGAAATCTTCTCGACTTTCGGGTCGTCCCACTTGCCGGTTACCAGATACTCGAAGCTGAAGACTTTGTTGAGCGGATTCTGCAACAGTTTGTGCGCCAGCAGGGTGGCAACACCGGCCAGCGGGTTGACCACTGCGATGCCCAGCGCGGCGCTGCCACCGAGATCGGGTTGCACGGTTACGTTGAGGTTCTGGGTTTCATGCTTCAGGTCGGCGTCGCCGCGCATCACCACTCGCGCCGCCGGCCCTTCGATCTGAAGACGGTCGGTGTGCATCAACCCGCTCTTCACGGTCATCTTCCCGTTGATGGCGTCGAAACCGAAGCCTTCACTGAAGACATCGCCGAAATCAAGCGAAAACCGACGCGGCAGCCCTTGCAGGCTGATCAATCCGAGCAGCTTGCCGGCGCCGGGATCGAGCTTCACGAACTGGCCCTTGCTGGCGTCAAGCTTCATCTCACCGCTCAAGGTGGCGTAGTCAAGCTCGGTCGGCGGCCCGTTCCAGCCGATCTTGCCCTTCAGGGTCGCGCTGCCGCCGCGTACCGCACCGCCGTAACCCAGGCGGTCCAGCAATTTGCCGACATCACTGCTGTCCAGCGTGAAATCGAGTTGCGTGCGATTGGCATTGCTGATCTGCCACTGCCCGCTGCCGGACAGGCTCCCGTAAGGGTTGAGCAGTTCGATCCTGTCCAGCCGCCAGATACCGCCCTCGTTATGGGCCTGGACATCGAGACGTCCGAAGCGACGGGCGCCGACGGTAAAATCGTCGACCACGATGTCCAGCGCAGGCAGCTCCTTGAGAAGCTCGCCGGGCTCGGTGCCGCTGCCCGCCTTGTCCGGCCGTCGCCATTTCTTGAAGCGCGCCGTCAGCTTGCCGGCTCCCGCGCTGTCCCACTGGAAGCCACCCACCGCTTCCCGCGACTGCACTGTACCTCGCCACTGGGGTGACGTACCGGTGACGCCGACGCTGACGTCGGTGTAGTACCTGCCGAGCAGGATCGCTTCTTCGGCCTTGAGGTCCACCGCAACGGGAACGCCAGGGCCTGCGCCGGGGGTGCCATCCCTGACGCCGCTGCGCAGGATTCGCTGCCAGTAATCGAGATCGACGATCTTGCCACTGATGCCGATGCTGATCCCACGTTCCGGTAACTGCGCAAGAGGCCGACCGATCATCACCGTACCGCGTTCGGGAACGCTGTCTTCGCCCTGTTTGCGCCGAATCAGTTGCACACCGAGGATGTTGCCGAGGGTGGCGCGTAGCTGGTCGCGCAGTACCGGCTGACCGGTGCGCGGGGCGGCCGCCGTCGGCAGCGCCGTATTCTCGAAATGAAGGGGCATCGCTTCGCTGGCGTTCTTGCCGAATGGCGCAGCCAGAGCCGATGCGACGCCGACCAGGTTCGAGTCCAGCACCAGCTCGACGTTGCGTTTCCGGACCCCTACCTCGGCACGGTAGGTGGCGGTTCCGGACAGCTTGTCGAGCAACGGGAATTCGACGCGTCGCCGCACCTCGTCCATGCCGACACTACCGTTGGCGATCACCAGCACCTTGCCACCCTGCACGCCGCCCTTGATCTTGAGGGGTCCGCCGAACAAGGAGGCGTTGATCTCGGGGATGCGCAAATCCTTCTCCGAGAACTGCAGGCTGCCGCCGAGCTGTCGCAGGGGCGGCAACGCGGGATCGACGTTCACCTCGTTGGCCAGAAAGGTGTAGGTTCCCTCGACCTTCGACTCGCCGAGTCGTGCCTCGGCCAGCGGAATGAGCAGCGCGATGTCCAGGCGGCCCTTGCCGCTGGCGCTCATGTGGTCGGTGAAGTGATCGATCTGGTTCGCCACCGGACTCTGCTTGATGAACGCCAGGAATTCCGACGTGTCGCCCTCGGCGTGGCCCTTGACGCTCAGCGTTGACACCGGCGCATCGAAATCAGCGATCTCTGCGCGCGTCTGCGATAGCCTGGCGCCAAGAATCGCGCCGCGCCGGGCCTGAACCGCCATACCTACGCCCTCGAAACGAAGGTCGGCGTCAATGCCGGTGATCATCGGCCAGCCCACGCCGTAATCCAGGGTCACGTCATGCGCCTTGACGGTGACCAGAAACTGCCCCTGATTGCGGTCGAGGAAAGGGAACTTTGCCAGATCGCCCTTGAGGGCCAGTCTCGCCTCGCTGGCCGCGCCGCTTTTCAGGGCATCA